>NZ_FPBI01000022.1:0-92171 GCF_900116595.1 Mesorhizobium sp. YR577
TGGTCCGTGCCAGACCTCGCCGACCGAGGCATGAAAGGCACGATCACCATCAAATAGTCCGATGGAGTGGAGCCGACTTGCGGGCTATCCTGCACGGCAGGGAAGGAGCTATCCAGCTTGCAGCACGTGAAGACCAATGGCAGTGGCGGTGTGGCGGCTCTCGATGTCGCCGCGCTCAGCTATTCCTATGGCTCGAAACGCGCGCTGTCCGACGTCTCCTTCTCGATCGCACCGGCGAGCTTTACCGTGCTGCTCGGCCTCAACGGCGCCGGCAAAACGACGCTGTTCTCGCTGATCAGCCACCTCTACAACACGCGCAACGGCGCGATCCGCATCTTCGGCCACGATATCGATCGCGCTTCGGGCGAGGCGTTGCGGCGGCTCGGCATCGTTTTCCAGGCGCGCACGCTGGATCTCGATCTCAGCGTCTACCAGAACCTGTCCTACCACGCCTCGCTTCACGGCATCGGTACGCGTGATGCCCGCCAGCGTATCGACGCGCTGCTGGCGTCCGTCGAATTGAGTGATCGGCTGCATGACAAGGCGCGCAGCCTTTCCGGCGGCCAGATGCGGCGCGTCGAGATTGCACGCGCGCTGCTGCACCGCCCTTCGCTGCTGCTGCTGGACGAAGCAACTGTCGGCCTCGACATCCAGTCGCGCGCCAGCATTCTGGCCACCATAAGACGGCTCGTGGTGACCGAAGGCATCGGCGTGCTTTGGGCCACCCACCTCATCGACGAGGTTGACGACGGCGATCATGTCGTGGTGCTGCGCGAGGGCAACCTGGTTGCCAAGGGCAGCGTCGCAGATGTCGTGAAATCGACTGGCAAGCAGACGATCCGCGAAGCGTTTTCGCAACTGAGCGGGCTCGACGCGCGCAAGGCAACGGGGGCGCAGACATGAGCACGGCCTTGCCCACAAACGCGACCGGCGCCGGCATCGTGCCCGTGCGCTCGAAACCCTACAGGCTGGTCAACTATCTCATCTGCCTGAAAGGCATTCTGCTGCGCGAGGGCCTGCGCTTCATCCACCAGCGCGAGCGTTTCATCTCCTCGCTGGTCCGGCCGTTGCTGTGGCTGTTCATCTTCGCCGCCGGCTTCCGCCAGGTGCTGGGCGTCTCGATCATCCCGCCCTACAAGACCTATGTCCTCTATGAGGTCTACATCACGCCTGGCCTCTGCGGCATGATCCTGCTGTTCAGCGGCATGCAGTCATCGCTGTCGATGGTCTATGACCGCGAGATGGGCAATATGCGCACGCTGCTGGTCAGCCCCTTCCCACGCTGGTTCCTGCTGGTGTCAAAGCTGCTCGCCGGCGTCACGGTCTCGATTGCGCAGGTCTATGCGTTTCTGGTCGTCGCCTGGTTCTGGGGCGTGAAGGCCCCCCCCATCGGCTATGTCATAGTGCTGCCAGCGCTGTTTCTGTCCGGGCTGATGCTGTGCGCGCTCGGCATGCTGCTGTCTTCGATGATAAGGCAGCTCGAAAACTTCGCCGGCATCATGAATTTCGTGATCTTCCCGGCCTATTTCGCCTCGCCGGCGCTCTATCCGCTGTGGCGCATCCAGGAATCGAGCCCCCTGCTCTACAAGATCTGCCTCGCCAACCCGTTCACCTATGCCGTCGAATTGGTGCGCTTCGCCTTCTACGGCCAGATCGACTGGCTCTCGCTGGCGGTGGTTCTCGGCTGCACGCTGCTGTTCCTTGGCGGGGCGATCATCGCCTACGACCCATCGCGCGGTCTCATGAACCGCAAACAGGATACGGGAGGAAATGCCTGATGAGACGAACCGGCCCTGTTCGCTGCCTGACAGCCATTCTGCTGGCCTCCAGCTTCTCCAGTTCAGCGCTTGCTGCCGCCAACAATGATCCCGACTGGCCCTGCATCCAGCGCAAGGTGCCGGAACTTTCGCTCGGCCAGATATGGAACGGACCAGACCTGCCCGAAGCGTCGAAAGACTGGTCGAATGACGAGGATATCTCTGACCGTGTGAAGGAACTGGCGGCCCGGCGCCTGCCGCTTCCGGAAGCGCAGAAGGAGATCAAGGAGTTCGCCGCTACTCTGCCGCCAGAGAAGCTGGAGCCGCAGTTGACCATGCTGGTTCAGGGGCTGTTCGACCACATGAACGCCGAGCGCTCGCATGTCATTTCCGGCATTGCCCGCTATGCGCACAAGCAACTGGAAATGGCGACCGCGCTGCGGAAAGAGTCGTCCGATGTCGATGCATTGCGCAACAAGCCTGATGCCGACCAGAATGAAGTGACGAAGCGCACCGATCAACTGACCTGGCAGACGCGCGTGTTCGAAGAGCGCGTGCAATCGCTGACCTATGTCTGCGAGGTGCCGACATTGATCGAGCAGCGGCTGTATCAGCTCGCCAAAACGGTCGCGGAAACCCTTCCCAAGAAGTGATTTAGCTCAGCCGCGTCTCACTTCCGGGTCAGGATAGAGCTTTCCGAACAGCGGCAGATACATCGCGCCCTTGCGCATCAGGAAATCATGGAACGTCGCCATCGCCGGCGAGATTGCGTGGTCGGTGCGCATGACGGCGAACCATTGCCGCCGGATCGGCATGCCGGCGACATCGAGAATGACGAGCCGCCCCGCTTCCACCTCGAACGCGATAGTGTGCGCGGAGATGAAGGCGATGCCCAGCCCCGCCATCACCGCCTGCTTGATCGTCTCGTTGGAATCCATCTCGATGCCGAGATCGTCGAGCCGTCCGGGCAGTTCGCTCAGGAAAATCTCCAGCGAAATGCGCGTGCCGGAACCCGGCTCGCGGATCAGGAAGTTTTCGCGCGCGATGCGCTCCTTGGAAATATCGCGCGCCTTCGCCAGCGGATGCTCCGGGGCAGCGATGATCACCAGCGGATGATCGCCGAACGCCGACGCCCGCACCGGCACGTCCTTCGCCGGCCGGCCCATCAGCGCGATATCGACCTCATGGTTCTTCAGGCGGGCGATGGTCTCTGCACGGTTGCCGATGGCAAGCCGCATATCGATGTCGGGATAATCCTTCATGAAGGCCGCCATCATCCTCGGCGCGAAATATTTGGCCGTCGAAACCACGCCGAGCCTCAGGCTGCCGGTGCGCACGCCCTTGATCGCGTCGATCTGGTCCGCCAGCAGCCGCATGCGTTCCTCGATCGCCTGCGCCGTGTCGACGAAGGCCAGACCTGCGGCAGTCGGACGCATACCTTCATTGGTGCGATCGAAGAGCTGCAGGCCAAGTTCTTCCTCGATCTGCCGCAACTGGATGGTGATCGCCGGCGGCGAAAGTCCCAACACCTTGGCAGCATTGATGATTTTGCCGTGGGAGACGATGGCTTCGACGGCCCGGAACTGCTTGAGGGTCAGGTTGCGCATACAGCATAATAAGAGAATTTTACTGACTAGGTAAAGTTATTAAATTTTACTTATCCTCATCGCTTTGCTCTCATTCCCCTGTGCCTGACCACTCCAACCGGAACAGGCGGAGGAGACGACAATGACTGTGGCAACCCTTGATGCGGTTCTGAATTCCTATGTCGGCAAGGAGCAAGACGATCTGCGCGCGGCGGTTGCCGCGACGGTTCGCCAGCTCGCACAGGCCGCGGTCAAGGTCCGCCACACCATTAATCAGGGCGTGCTCGGCAAGGCCTTCGCTGGAACCCGCGGCGGCTTCAACGCCGACGGCGACGCCCAGAAGGACCTCGACGTCTACGCCGACGACATCTTCCTTGACGCAATGCGCCACGCACCCGTCGCCCTCTACGCTTCCGAAGAGTTGGAGCAGCCGGTCCTGCTCAACAAGGATGCCCCGATCTGCATCGCCATCGACCCGCTCGACGGCTCGTCCAACATCGACACAAATGTTTCTATCGGCACGATTTTCTCGCTCCTCCCTGCAACTGGCGCGCCGGACGGCAACCCGGCCGCCACTTTTTTGCAGCCGGGCGAAAAGCAGATCGGTGCCGGCTTCTTCATCTACGGCCCGCAGCTGGCGCTCGTGCTCTCGCTGGGCAGCGGCACGCATGTCTTCGTCCAGTCGACACGGTTAGGCACCTTCGTCCAGGCCTATGAGAGCCGGATCGTGCCAACCCGCGCGCATGAATTCGCCATCAACGCCGCCAACTACCGCCATTGGGACGAGGCCGTCCGGCTTTATGTCGACGACTGCCTGAAGGGCAGCGAAGGCCCGCGCGAGCGCGACTTCAACATGCGCTGGATCGCCTCGCTGGTCGCCGACTGCTACCGCATCCTGATGCGCGGCGGCGTCTTCCTCTATCCGGGCGACAAGCGCCGCGGCTACGGACAAGGCCGGCTGCGCCTCGTCTACGAGGCAAACCCGATCGCCTACCTGATCGAACAGGCCGGCGGCGCGGCCACCGACACGATCGGCCGCATCCTCGAAATCGAACCGAACAGCCTGCACCAGCGCGTGCCGGTGGTTTTCGGCTCGGCCAAGGAAGTGGCGCGCATCACCCGCTACCACACGGATCCGTCGAGCATTGGCGAACGCTCGCCGCTGTTCGGCAATCGCGGCCTGTTTCGCGCCTGATCGGGAGAATTCAGCATGTCAGCCAAGCACCCGATCATATCGATCACCGGCTCTTCAGGCGCGGGAACGACCTCGGTCAAGCGCATCTTCGAGCAGATTTTCCGGCGTGAGAACATCGACGCCGCCTTCATCGAGGGCGACGCCTTCCATCGCTATGACCGCGCCGCGATGAAGGAAAAGGTCGCCGAGGAGGAAAAGAGGGGAAATCCAAACTTCACCCATTTCAATGCCGAGGCCAACGAACTCGAAACCCTGCAATCGGTTTTCGAGGAATATGGCCGCCGCGGTTCCGGCAAGACCCGCACCTATGTCCACGACGAGGAGGAAGCCAAGCTCTACGGCCAGCCTCCCGGCACCTTCACGCCATGGCGCGAATTCGAGCCAAGCAAGCTGCTGTTCTACGAAGGGCTACATGGCTGCGCGGTGACCGATAAGGTCGATCTGGCGAAGTTCGCCGATCTGAAGATCGGCGTCGTGCCGGTCATCAATCTCGAATGGATCCAGAAGATCCATCGTGACCGCACCACGCGCGGCTATTCGACCGAAGCGGTGATGGACGTGATCCTGCGCCGGATGCCGGACTATATCCGCTACATCACGCCGCAATTCACGCTGACCGACATCAATTTCCAGCGCGTGCCGATCGTTGACACGTCGAACCCGTTCATCGCGCGCTGGATACCGACGCCGGATGAATCGATGCTGGTCATCCGTTTCGCCAGGCCGCGCGGCATCGACTTCCCCTATCTGCTGTCGATGATCCACGACAGCTTCATGTCGCGAGCAAATTCGATCGTCGTGCCGGGCAACAAGCTCGACCTCGCCATGCAGCTGATCCTGACCCCGCTGATCCTGCAACTGATCGAACGCCAGAACCGGATGTCGTGAGGAGTGATGAAGATGAGCACCTGCAGAACGCCCCCTCGCCCGATTTCATCGAGACTTCAACGCATGATCGAGATCCTTGCACGAGGGCTCGCTGACCTTCTCTGCCCAGTGGTCGAGAGACCGATACCAGTGAGGATCCACTCGCGGACCCGGAGGAACGTGTCATGAGCCAGACCGCCATCAGGACCGCCCCCGAAACCGCCGTTTCCGAACGCGACATGGCCAATGCCATCCGCGCGCTGGCGATGGACGCCGTGCAGAAGGCCAATTCCGGCCACCCCGGCATGCCGATGGGCATGGCCGATGTCGCGACGGTGCTTTTCAACCGCTTCATCGCCATCGATCCATCAAACCCCCGCTGGCCCGACCGCGACCGTTTCGTGCTGTCGGCCGGACATGGCTCAATGCTGCAATATGCGCTGCATTACCTGCTCGGCTATGACGACATGCCGATCGAGCAGCTGCAGAGCTTCCGCCAGCTGGGCAGCCGCACCGCCGGCCACCCGGAATATGGCCACGCGCTCGGCATCGAGACCACCACCGGCCCGCTCGGCCAGGGCATTTCCACCGCCGTCGGCATGGCATTGGCGGAACGCATGCTGGCTGCGCGCCACGGCGACGATCTCGTTGACCACCACACCTATGTCATTGCCGGCGACGGCTGCCTTCAGGAAGGCATCAGCCATGAGGCGATCGACCTTGCCGGCCATCTGAAGCTCGACCGGCTGATCGTTTTCTGGGACGACAATTCGATCTCCATTGACGGGCCGACCTCGCTCTCGACCTCGATGAACCAGCCGGCGCGATTCGAAGCAGCCGGCTGGCATGTCCAGTCGATTGACGGCCACGACCCGGGGGCAATTGCCGAGGCGATCGAGAATGCCCGTCAATCCGACCGCCCCTCGCTGATCGCCTGCAAGACCTTGATCGGCAAGGGTGCGCCCAATCTCCAAGGGTCGGAAAAGACCCATGGCGCGCCGCTAGGCGATGCCGAAATCGCCGCCACGCGCGAAAATATCGGCTGGGCCTCTGCCCCGTTCGATGTGCCGGCAGACATCCTCGATGCCTGGCGTGGAATAGCCGCGCGTGGGCAAGCGAAGCGCCGCATCTGGGAACAGCGCCTCGACGGCTCGCCACAGCGCGAGGTTTTCGAGGCTGCCATAGCCGGCGAGCTGCCTGACGCCGTTTTCGAAGCACTCAACGCCTTCCGCAAGGAGCATTTCGAGAAGGCGACTAAGGTCGCCACCCGCAAGGCCTCCGAAATGGCACTCGGCACGATCAACACTGCAACCGACCTGACCGTCGGCGGCTCAGCTGACCTGACCCATTCGAACCTGACCATCACCAAGGGCATGAACCGCGTCGCGCCAAGCGACTATGCTGGTAGCTATATCCATTACGGCATCCGCGAACACGGCATGGCCGCAGCCATGAACGGCATCGCGCTCCATGGCGGCTTCGTGCCCTATGGCGGCACGTTCCTCTGCTTTGCCGACTATGCGCGCGGCGCAATGCGGCTGTCGGCGCTGATGGGCCAGCGCGTCATCTATGTCATGACGCATGATTCCATCGGGCTCGGCGAAGACGGCCCCACCCATCAGCCCGTCGAGCATCTGGCGATGCTGCGCGCGACGCCGAACCTGAACCTCTTCCGCCCCGCCGATATCATCGAGACGGCGGAGTGCTGGGAACTGGCATTGAAGTCCAAGGACCGGCCGAGCGTTCTCGTGCTGTCGCGCCAGAACCTGCCGATGCTGCGTCAGGCGCATAGCGATGAGAACCGCTCGGCGCGCGGTGCCTATGTTCTGCGCGAGACGGACGGCCCGCGCGCCGCCACGCTGATCGCCACCGGCTCGGAAGTCGAGATCGCGGTTGCAGCCGCTGAAAAGCTGCAGACCGAACATGGACTTGCTGCTGCCGTCGTTTCGATGCCCTGTTGGGAACTCTTCGAGGAACAGGACGCGGATTACCGCAAGTCGGTTCTCGGCTCGGCACCGCGCGTTGCGGTGGAAGCTGCCGCTCGCCTCGGCTGGGACCGCTGGATCGGTGACAATAGCGCTTTCGTCGGCATGACCGGCTTCGGTGCCAGCGCGCCTGCACCCGATCTCTATCGGCATTTCAACATCACGCCTGAAGCGGTCGCAGATGCGGCCCGGCGGCTCATCATCTGAACGGGAGGGAGAATTGGCAGTTCGCGTCGCAATCAACGGATTTGGCCGGATCGGCCGCAACATCCTGCGTGCCATCATCGAGTCCGGGCGGACCGATATCGTGGTGGTCGCAGTGAACGATCTCGGCCCGGTCGAGACCAACGCCCACCTGCTGCGCTATGACTCGGTGCACGGTCGCTTCCCCGGCACCGTCACGGTCAAGGGCGATACCATCGAGGTCGATGACCTGCCGCCGATCAAGGTCACGGCCATCCGCAACCCGGCCGAACTGCCGCACGCCGAACTCGGCGTCGACATCGCGCTGGAATGCACCGGCATCTTCACCTCGAGGGAGAAGGCGTCCGCCCACCTCAACGCCGGCGCCAAGCGTGTCCTCGTTTCGGCACCTGCCGACGGCGCCGATCTCACGGTCGTCTACGGCGTCAATGACGACAAGATCACCAGCGATCACATCGTCATCTCCAACGCCTCCTGCACCACCAACTGCCTCGGGCCTGTCGCCAAGGTGCTGAACGACGCCATCGGCATCGAACGCGGCTTCATGACGACGATCCATTCCTACACCGGCGACCAGCCGACGCTGGACACGATGCACAAGGATCTCTACCGCGGCCGCGCCGCCGCCCTCTCCCAGATCCCGACCTCGACGGGTGCGGCCAAGGCTGTCGGCCTGGTGCTGCCGGAACTCAACGGCAAGCTCGACGGCGTCTCGATCCGAGTGCCGACCCCGAATGTCTCGGTCATCGATTTCAAATTCGTGCCGAAGCGCCCGACCACCGTCGAGGAAGTCAACGCGGCGATGATCGCGGCGACCAAGGGCCGGCTGAAGCACATTCTATCGGTCGTCGATGAGCCGTTGGTCTCCATCGACTTCAACCACAATCCGGCCTCGTCGTCTTTCGCGCTCGACCAGACCAAGGTCATCGAGGGCACGCTGGTCCGGGTCATGTCCTGGTACGACAACGAATGGGGCTTTTCGAACCGCATGGCCGACACCGCCGTCGCCATCGGCCGGACGATCGAAACCACCAAGCAAGACATCAGAACGAAAGAGGAGGCCTGAGCCATGGCGCGCATCACGCTGAGACAACTGCTCGACCACGCCGCCGAACATGGCTACGGCGTGCCGGCATTCAACATCAACAACATGGAACAGGGCCTCGCCATCATGGAGGCGGCCAAGGCCTGCGACGCGCCGGTCATCATCCAGGCGTCACGCGGCGCGCGCTCCTACGCCAATGACATCATGCTGGCCAAGATGATCGACGCGCTGGCCGAGATCTATCCACAGATACCGGTCTGCATGCATCAGGACCACGGCAACAACGAAGCCACCTGCCTCACCGCCATCCGCCACGGCTTCACCTCGGTGATGATGGACGGCTCGCTGGAGGCCGACGCCAAGACGCCGGCGAGCTATGATTACAATGTCGCCATCACCGAGCGCGTCTCGCGCATGGCCCATTGGGTCGGCGCATCGGTGGAAGGCGAACTCGGCGTGCTCGGCTCGCTCGAAAGCGGCCATGGCGAGGCCGAGGATGGCCACGGCGCAGAAGGCGTGCTGTCGCACGACCAGTTGCTGACCGATCCCGACCAGGCCGTGGATTTCGTTGCCCGCACCAAGGTCGATGCGTTGGCAATCGCCTGCGGCACCTCTCACGGTGCCTACAAGTTCACCCGCAAGCCCGATGGCGACATTCTTGCCATGCGGGTCATTGAGGAGATCCACCACAAGCTGCCGAACACCCATCTCGTCATGCACGGCTCCTCCTCGGTGCCGCAGGAATTGCAGGACGTCATCAACAAGTTCGGCGGCGAGATGCCCCAGACCTACGGCGTCCCGGTGGAGGAGATCGAACGCGGCATCCGCCACGGCGTGCGCAAGGTCAACATCGACACCGATTGCCGCATGGCGATGACCGGCCAGTTCCGCCGCATCGCCACCGAGAACCCGAACGAGTTCGACCCGCGCAAATTCCTGAAACCGGCGATGGACGCCATGCGCGACCTATGCCGCGACCGGCTGGAGCGCTTCGGCACCGCCGGCAACGCCTCCAAGATCAAGGTCATCGCGCTCGACGAGATGGCCAAACGCTACGCCGCGGGAAAACTCGACCCGCATATCGCGGCTGCCAAGGCAGCATGAAGCAACCAGAAGGAGATTTGTCATGAACAAGGTGGACATAAACACGACTGGAACGCTCAAGGAAGGCAAGGAGCGCTATCGCTCCGGTGTCCTCCCCTACAAGCAGATGGGTTACTGGGAGCCGGACTACCGGCCCAAGGACACCGACCTGATAGCGATGTTCCGCATCACGCCGCAGCCAGGTGTCGACCATGAGGAGGCAGCCGCCGCGGTCGCAGGCGAAAGCTCGACGGCGACCTGGACCGTCGTTTGGACCGATCGGCTGACCGCCTGCGAGCTCTACCGCGCCAAGGCTTATCGTTCCGAACCGGTGCCCAACACCGGCCCCGGCACCAAGACCGAACAGCAGTACTTCGCCTACATCGCCTACGACCTCGACCTGTTCGAGCCCGGCTCGATCGCCAATCTCACGGCATCGATCATCGGCAACGTCTTCGGCTTCAAGGCGGTGAAGGCCTTGCGTCTGGAAGACATGCGCATCCCTGTCGCCTACCTGAAGACCTTCCAGGGCCCGGCGACCGGCATCGTGGTCGAGCGCGAGCGGCTCGACAAGTTCGGCCGGCCGCTGCTCGGCGCCACGACCAAGCCCAAGCTCGGCCTTTCCGGCCGCAACTATGGCCGCGTCGTCTATGAGGCGCTGAAAGGCGGGCTCGATTTCGTCAAGGACGACGAGAACATCAACTCGCAGCCCTTCATGCATTGGCGCGACCGCTTCCTCTACTGCATGGAGGCGGTGAACAAGGCGTCGGCTGCGACCGGCGAGGTCAAGGGCCACTATCTCAACGTCACCGCCGGCACCATGGAGGAGATGTACGAACGCGCCGAATTCGCCAAGCAGCTCGGCTCGGCCATCATCATGATCGACCTCGTCATCGGCTACACCGCTATCCAGTCGATGGCCAAGTGGGCACGCAGGAACGACATGATCCTGCACCTGCACCGCGCCGGCAACTCGACCTATTCGCGCCAGAAGAACCACGGCATGAACTTCCGCGTCATCTGCAAGTGGATGCGTATGGCCGGCGTCGACCACATCCATGCCGGCACCGTCGTCGGCAAGCTCGAGGGCGACCCGCTGATGATCAAGGGCTTCTACGATACGCTGCGCGAGGAACGCACGCCGCAGAACCTCGAGACCGGACTGTTCTTCGACCAGGAATGGGCCTCGCTCAACAAGGTCATGCCTGTGGCCTCCGGCGGCATTCATGCCGGGCAGATGCACCAGCTCATCCACTATCTCGGCGAGGATGTGGTGCTGCAGTTCGGCGGCGGCACCATCGGCCATCCCGACGGCATTCAGGCCGGCGCAACGGCCAACCGTGTGGCGCTGGAAGCGATGATCCTCGCCCGCAACGAGGGCCGCGACTATCTGCGCGAAGGCCCGCAAATCCTCGAAGACGCGGCAAAATGGTGCTCGCCGCTGAAGGCCGCACTGACGACCTGGAAGGACGTGACCTTCAACTACGAATCGACCGACACCGCCGATTTCGTGCCGACCGCGACCCCGAGCTTCTAAGGAAGGACCATAGCCATGATGACCAATCCCGGAAACAAGGTCACGCAGGGACAGTTCTCGTTCCTGCCCGACCTGACCGACGCGCAAATCTCGGCGCAGATCAAATACGCACTGAAGAACCACTGGGCCGTGAGCGTCGAATATTCCGACGATCCGCATCCCCGCAATACCTATTGGGAGATGTACGGCAATCCGATGTTCGACCTGAAGGATCCCGCCGGCATCCTGATGGAAATCAACAATTGCCGCAAAGCGCTGCCCAATATGTACATCCGCGTCACCGCATTCGACTCGAGCAAGGGCTGGGAAGCGCCGCGCATGTCGTTCATCGTCAACCGGCCGCCGAACGAACCGGGCTTCCGCCTGCTGCGCCAGGAGCGCGACGGCCGCAGCCAGGGCTACTCCATCGTTCCCTACGCGACCGATCGGCCCGAAGGCGAGCGATCGTAGCAGCCGTTTGCAACGCTGCTCCAGCGATTGGAGCAGCGTTGCCAGGCGGTTTCCCGGCACAAACAGGAGTGCGCCATGTTGAGCAGCTTGGATCAGGCGGCCGTCGGCGACGATGAAACGGTCAATCTGCAGGAGGAGTTCGAAGCATCGAACATCGATGACGTGTTCGACAAGCTCGACCGTGACCTTGTCGGGCTGGTACCCGTTAAGACACGCATCCGCGAAATCGCTGCCCTCCTGCTCGTCGACCGCTTGCGCCGCAAATTCGGCATTTCCGCCGAAACGCCGACCTTGCATATGAACTTCACCGGCAATCCCGGCACCGGCAAGACCACGGTGGCGCTGCGTATGGCGGAGATTCTGCACCGGCTGGGCTATGTGCGCGAAGGACATCTGGTTTCGGTCACCCGCGACGATCTTGTCGGGCAATATGTCGGGCACACGGCGCCCAAGACACGCGAAGTGATCAAGCGCGCCATGGGCGGCGTGCTGTTCATCGACGAGGCCTACTATCTCTACAAGCCCGAAAACGAGCGGGACTACGGTCAGGAGTCCATCGAAATCCTGTTGCAGTGCATGGAAAACAACCGCGACGATCTCGTCGTCATCCTCGCCGGCTACAAGGACAAGATGGACCGCTTCTTCAACAGCAATCCGGGCATGCGCTCGCGCATTGCCCATCATCTCGATTTCCCCGACTATAGTCCCGTCGAACTCAAGTCGATTGCCGAGATCATGCTGGCTGGCCAGAATTACCGGTTGAGCGAAGGTGCGGCGGCGGCACTGGAGGAGTATATCCCTCTCAGGATGAAGCTGCCCCACTTTTCCAACGCCAGGTCGATCCGCAACGCGCTCGACCGGGCACGCCTCCGGCAGGCCAACCGCCTGTTCGCCGGGCGGAGCGAAAAATTGACCAGGCTCGATCTGATCACAATAGAAGAGCCGGATATCCGCGGCAGCCGGGTTTTCGTGGAAGGGAAGCTCGACGGCGATCCGGTTGACGGCGCGGTTCCTTGAGGCGTCGCAATCGGTAAGGCAATGTGACTGGCAAACGCCGTGCAAATAAGGTGAGAACGAGACATGACCGCCAACACAATCATCGCCCCCTCAGTCCTGTCCTCCGACTTTTCGCGCCTCGGCGATGAGGTCGAGGCGGTGGTCCGCGCCGGCGCCGACTGGATTCATCTCGACGTCATGGACGGCCATTTCGTGCCGAACATCACCTTCGGCCCGCCAATCATCAAGGCCATTCGTGATCGCACCGACAAGGTCTTCGATTGCCATCTGATGATCGCGCCCGCCGACGCTTACTTTGCGGCATTCGCCGATGCCGGCTGCGATATCATTACGGTTCATGCAGAGGCGGGCCCGCATCTCGACCGTTCTCTGCAGGCGATCCGCAATCTCGGCAAGAAGGCCGGCGTTTCGCTCAACCCGTCGACGCCCGAAAGTGTCATCGAATATGTGCTCGACCGGCTCGATCTCGTGCTTCTGATGACGGTCAATCCCGGCTTCGGCGGCCAGGCCTTCATTCCGGCCGTGGTTGAGAAGGTGAAGCGCGTCAAGGCGCTGATCGGCAACCGCCCGATCGACATCGAAATCGACGGCGGCGTGACGCCGGAAACCGCGCCGCTGGTCACTGCAGCGGGCGCGAACGTCCTCGTCGCCGGCTCGGCTGTCTTCAAGGGCGGCGCCGAGGCCGCCTACCGCGCCAATATCGCTGCCATTCGCGAGGCGGCGGATGGCGCCGTGCGCAAAGCGGCGTAAGATTGATCAGGAGGGCACCATGGCATCAACGCCGCCCGTTTGCGATTTCGGATGGCCGGCTGTCGATGCCACGCTTCGCGGCACCGACGGCAAATCCCATTCGCTGTTCGATCAGGCCGGCCCGAACGGGCTGGTCATCGCCTTCATCTGCAACCATTGCCCCTATGTGAAAGCCGTCATCCAGCGCATCGTGCGCGACGCCAGCGACCTGAAAAAGGAAGGCATCGGCTTCGTCGCCGTCAATTCCAACGATGCGAACGCCTATCCTGACGATTCCTTCGACAAGATGAAGCTCTTCGCCGCCGAGAACCGCTTCACCTTCCCTTACCTCCACGACGAGGATCAAACCGTCGCCCGCGCCTATGGCGCTGCCTGCACGCCGGATTTCTTCGGTTTCAACAACGACCTGACTCTGCAATATCGCGGCCGCCTTGACGCCTCGCGCAAGGAAGCCGGACCGCCAGGCCTCAGGCGCGATCTCTACGAGGCCATGAAGCAGGTCGCCCGCACCGGCGACGGTCCGGTTGAACAAATCACCTCGATAGGTTGCTCCATAAAATGGAAGGAGACCGCATGAGCGGCGAGACGGGAACTTCCCTTGCCTTTCCCAAGGCAATCATCTTCGATCTCGATGGGACGCTGGTCGATTCCGCGCCCGATATAGGTGCTGCCGTCAACGAGCTTCTGGCGACGCGCCACCTGCCGCCGCTTTCGCTGGCGCAAGCCAAATCGATGATAGGACATGGCGTCAAAAAGCTGGTCGAACGCGCCTTTACGGCATCGGGAATGCCGCTCTACGGCGCAGCCCTTGAGCAGGCTAACCGCGACATGGCGCCGATCTATCGGCGGCATCTCACCAAGCTAACCACCCTCATGCCGGGCGCGAAGGAGACGGTCGCGCATTTCCACGTTGCCGGCGTAGCCCTTGGCGTTGCCACCAACAAGCCGCAACTGGCGACCCGCGAGGTCCTGCTGCATTTCGGATTTACCGACCAGCTTGGTGCGATCGTCGGCGGCGATGCCGTCAGCCACCAGAAGCCTGCGCCCGACTCGCTGTTCCTGGCCCTGGAGCGGCTTCGCGTCGAGCCGGCCGACGCACTGATGGTCGGCGACAGTTCGGCAGATGTCGGGGCAGCACGCGCCGCCGGCATGGCGGTCGTTCTGGTACGCGGCGGCTATACGCAGGTTCCGGTGGAAGAACTCGGCGCCGATATGGTCTGTGACAGCCTGCTAGACTTGCCGACCGCCCTGCAAGGGCTTCGAAGCGCCGCCTGACCCCCGCCGCCTCATACGAGAACTGCCGCCCCCGAGGGAGCCTCGGGAGCGGCGCTCGTCAACCTTGTGGTTACGGCGTGAATTGCTTCAGATATGCGACGACATTGGCGATATCGTCATCCGACTTCAAGCCGGGGAACGCCATCTTCGTGCCTGGAACTTTCGCCTTCGGATCATGCAGATAGTCCTTAAGATGGGCCTCGTCCCAGACGAGCCCACCCGCACCCGCAGCGACCATGGCCGGCGAATATTTGAACCCCTCATGGGTTCCCGCCGTCCGGCCGATCAGGCCGTGCAGCGAAGGCCCGATCTTGTTCTTGTCTTCATCGGCGACATGGCAGGCCTTGCATTTGGCAAAGACCTTCTCACCGGCGGCTGCGTCCTGCGCTTGGGCGTGGCTGACCAGCATGCTGGCGGTGGATAGGGCTGCGAAAAGTACAATTGAGCGCATGGTATTTCCCCATTGATCGTCAGGGTGCCCTGAACGACGGGCGATGCCGCTCTTTTCCTCCCGCCGGCTCGCCCTTTTGATGCGGGTATGCGGAGTATCCAGCCATCCCTTGTTGGAATTGCGGCACTCGCGACAAGGGAAGCTAGTCGGTGAATGCCGGAAGTCAATCATACCAAGGTGCTGCCCTGCGCATTTGCGCCAAGTGAAACAAGTTCCCTTCGGCCATCGTTATTGACGCAATAAGGGTGAACGCGTAGCCTTTCCCAAGGTTTCCCAATGGCACCTTGGGGAAACGCGGGCAACGGGCGATCGGAACCGGATGTGACATCCGCCGGGCCGATCATGGGCGAGCGCCAACAGTGGCGAAAGGTGCTGAAATGGATATGGTCGATCTCGTCCTGACGGTTTGCCTGACCGCAAACCCCGGCAATTGCCGCGACGAACATCTCTATTTCGAGAGCCATGGCTCTCTCATGCAATGCATGATCCTGGCTCCGGCCGAATTGGCAAAATGGTCGAGCGAGCACCCGACGTTCAAGATCGTTCGCTGGAAATGCGCATTCCCCGACAAGGGGCGCGCGATCTGACTGCGGATACCTGATCCATCGGCCTGTCTTTGGGAGGAGACGATTTGCTGATTTCACGACGCAACATCCTACGACTGGCAGCTCTCGGGCTGACCGGCGTCTTTGCGTCGCGCTGCGGCTCCGGCTATGCCGCCGGCAAGGTTCGCATCGGCGTGTTGAAATTCGGCACGGTCAGCTGGGAGCTGGACACCATAAAACAGCACCAGCTCGACACCGCCAACGGCATCGAGCTGGACGTCGTCAATTTCGCTGGTGAGGATGCCACCAACGTCGCTTTGCTCGCAGGCGAAGTCGACATGATCGTTTCGGACTGGCTGTGGGTCTCGCGCCAGCGCTCGTCCGGCGAAGACCTGACGCTGGTGCCCTATTCGACCGCGGTCGGCGCAATCATGGTCAAGCAGGATTCGCCGGTCAAAACCGTCTCCGACCTCAAGGAAAAGAAGATCGGCGTCGCTGGCGGGCCGATCGACAAGAGCTGGCTGCTCATCCAGGCCATGGCCAAGCGCGACTTCGAGGTCGACCTGCCGACTGAGAACGACATCGTCTACGGCGCACCGCCGCTGCTTGCCGAAAAGGCGATGGATGGCGAACTCGATGCTGTGCTGAACTTCTGGCATTTCTGCGCGCGTCTCGAAGCCAACGGCTTTCGCCGTCTAGTCGGCGCGAATGAAGCAGCAAAGGCACTGGGTGCAACTGGCGCGGTGTCAGCCCTGGGCTACATTTTCCACGAGAAATGGGCGCAAGAAAACCAGGCCGCCGCCATCGGTTTCGTCAAGGCTTCCGCCGCTGCGAAGCAACTGCTGGCGCAATCGGACGGGGAATGGCTTCGCCTCGCACCGCTGATGCGCGCGGAAGGCAAGGAACTCGAAAAACTTCGCGACCGCTACCGCGAAGGCATTCCGACGCGGCCGATTGCGGAAGAAGAAGCCGACGCCGCAAAATTGTATGCCGTGCTCGCCGCGGTCGGTGGCGAGAAGCTCGTTGGAGAAGCGCGCGAAATGGCACCGGGCACGTTCTGGTCGGGATTGACCAGATGACGCTGCGCGAAGCGAATTCCGAGGACCAGCAGAGCCAGCCGGGCAGGTCATCCAGTAATTCAAGCGCCCTCGGACAAGCGCTGACGCCCGCACTGACAGTCCTGATCTCGCTGGTCGGCCTCTTCCTGCTGTGGAGCCTCGCCGCAACGATGTGGCCGAGCAGGGCCTTTCCGCACCCCGGTCAGGTCTGGCAGGTTCTGGTCAAGGACACCGTAAGTGGCGAGTTACCATACCATCTCGGCATGACGCTCGCCCGCGTCGCCGCCTCGTTCGTGCTGGCGATGACGATCGGTTCCGTCATCGGCATCGCCCTCGGCAGCTATCGGCGCGCCGACCAGTTCTTCAACGCCTGGGTCATCCTGTTCCTGAACGTGCCGGCGCTGGTCATCATCGTGCTCGCCTATATCTGGTTCGGCCTCAACGAAGTCGCGGCCATCGGCGCCGTTGCCGTCAACAAGATACCGAATGTCATCGTCACCATGCGCGAAGGCGCTCGTGCGCTTGATCCGCGCTATCGCGAGATGGCACAGGTCTATCGCTTCAGCGCGCTCGACCGTGTCCGCCACGTTCTCCTGCCGCAGCTTCAGCCCTATTTCGCCGCAGCGTCCAGATCCGGTATCGCGCTGATCTGGAAGATCGTGCTGGTGGTCGAACTGCTCGGCCGCTCCAACGGCGTCGGCTTTCAGATCTATCTCTACTTCCAGCTTTTCGACGTCGCCGCGATCCTTGCCTACACGCTGACTTTCGTCGCGATCATGCTCCTCATCGAACTTCTTCTGGTGCAGCCCTTTGAACGACATGCAACCCGTTGGCGCCGTCGCCCCGCTTAGGGTGGACATAGCCGAAAAGACCTTCCGCTCGGCGCAAGGCGTATCGGTCACGGCGCTGAAAGATCTGTCCTTCGAAGTCCGGCATGGCGAATTCGCTTGCCTGCTCGGACCATCGGGCTGCGGCAAGACGACGACGCTGCGCATTCTGCTCGGACTCGAAAAAGACTTTAGCGGCTCGTTTCGACTGCCCGAAGGCGAACACAACCGCGTCGCCGCCGTCTTCCAGGAGCCGACCCTCCTGCCCTGGCGCACCGTCGAAGAAAACATCCGCCTGGCGCTGCCCAAGAGCCTGAGGCAGGCAAATCTCGATTCCCTGTTCCAGACCCTTGGCCTGTCGACGATGCGCTCGCTCTATCCATCCGAGCTTTCGCTCGGGCTTGCGCGCCGCGTGGCGCTGGCGCGCGCCTTTGCCACCGAGCCAGCGGTGCTTTTCCTCGATGAGCCCTTCGTTTCGCTCGACGAGCAGACGGCGGAGCGGCTGCGTTATCTCCTGCTATCCGTCTGGTCGGCCCGGCCGACGACGGCGCTGATGGTGACGCACAATGTGCGCGAGGCGCTGATGCTGTCGGATCGCATCATCGTTCTGTCGCCCCGCCCCGGCCATGTGCGCGGGATCTTCGATGTGCGTTTGCCGCGGCAATATCGCAACCCGCAGGTCATGAGCGATCTCGGACGTTCCTTTCGCGAAAAGTTCGCGGATGTGTTGTGATGCCGGCAGGAACGAACAGGAAAGGCTGAGCCATGAGAACCGATCTTTTCCGGCGGCAAGTGGTCAAGGGATTTGCCTGTGTAGGCGCCGGCGCTTTCCTGCCGCCTTGTTGCCTGCCGGCGATCGCCGCCGGCCGCGATTTCATGCTCAAGAACATTGGTGACGGTATCTACGCTTTCTCCGGCGTGAACGAGTTGATGACGGAGACCAACCAGGGCGCGATCTGCAATCTCGGGGTCATCGTCGGCAAGGAGGCCGTTGCCGTCGTCGACAGCGGCGGCAGCATGATCGAGGCCGAAGCCTTCATCGCTGCGATCCGCGAGGTCACCGACAGACCGGTCAAATACCTGATCAGCACGCATATGCACCCCGACCATATTTTCGGCAACGCCGCCTTCCGCGACATCGGCGCAACGATCGTCGGTCATCACAACCTGCCGCGCGCTTTGGAAGCACGAGGTGAGTTCTACCTTCAAAGCTACCGCAACCAGATCGGCGAAGGCTTGATGAAAGGCATCGAGATCGTGCCGCCGACGGTCGTCGTCACCGACCCGATGACGCTAGACCTCGGCGGACGCAGCATCGAGTTGCGCGCCTGGAAGCCCGCCCATACCGACAATGATCTCACCGTTTTCGACACCGCAACCAGGACGTTCTTCACCGGCGACCTCGTCTTCAGGGGTCACCTGCCGACGCTGGACGGTTCCTTTCTCGGCTGGATAGATCAGCTTGGCACGTTGACGGATATCAAGGCTGCACGCGCCGTTCCGGGCCATGGCCCGGTTCCATCGGACTGGCCGGACGCGCTTGTTCCTGAGCTTCGCTATTTCCAGGCGCTGGCCACCGATCTGCGCGAGGCCATTGCCGGCGGTACGCCGCTCAGCGAGGCAGTGCAGACAGCCGGCTTGAGCGAGAAGGACAACTGGGCGCTTTTTGACGAATACAACCAGCGCAACGCCACCGCCGCCTATGCCGAACTCGAATGGGAATGACACGGTAAGGTGAAAGACAGCCCGTTTGCCAAGGCATCGATCGAGGACTATGATTTTATCAGCCTGGGCACCACCTCTCGACCTGGTGGAGGCATTGGAATGCACATTTTACGTCACGCGCGAATAGCGGCGGTAGCGGCTTGCCTTGTCGGCATGGCCGGCAGCTTGCCGGGGGCAGCGTATGCGGAAACCGCCAGCCCGCCCGCCAGCAAGATATGGGACGGGTTGAAGCCGGATGTCTTCGGCGACCGCGCGATCCAGCTCGACACCGGCCTCCTCAGGCTTGAGGCACCCAAGCGCGCGCAGGACGCAGCCCTTGTCCCGATCGATATCTATATCGACCCGGCAAAGGCGCCGGACGGCGTGAAAGCCATAACCGTCATCGTCGACGTCAATCCCGCCCCGGTCGCGGCGACGTTCCAGTTCGGCAAGGATTCCGGCATCACCCATCTGGCAACGCGCATGCGGGTCAACGACTATTCCTACATCCGCGCGATTGCCGAGACGCAGGATGGCCAGCTCCATATGGTCCAGACCTACGTCAAGGCATCCGGCGGCTGCTCGGCACCGGCGGTCAAGAACGCGGACGAGGCGAAGAAGACCATGGGCCAGATGAAATTGCGCCAGTTCGCGGAAGATGCCTCGAGCGGCGCCAAAGTCCCGGAATTGCAACTGATGATTCGTCATCCGAACAATTCGGGACTGCAGAAGGACCCGATCACCCAGTATTTCATCCCGCCGCATTTCGTCCAGAAGCTGCTGATTTCTCAAGGGAATCGCCAGATCCTGAGTATGGAGGGTGGTATCTCGATTTCCGAGGATCCGAATTTCCGCTTCGACTACAAGCCGGCCGGAAGTGACGAAATCCGCGTCGAGGCAACCGACACCGACGGCAACGTGTTCCGCAACCAGTGGCCGCTGGAGGCGACCGGCCTATAAGCTCTTGAGAACTCGCTCTGCCGCGTCAGATGGCCGGCAGAGTAGAGCAGGCAGCCTCTCAGAAGCAGCGGATGTCGGCTTCCGCCTGCGCCCTCTTCAGCTCGGTGAGGGACGCCTTTGCCACCGCGCTCTCCTTGAACAGCCCGGACGCCTCGCCCGTGGTCAGGCCCATGCGCTTGAAGGTCTCAGCCGTGACGTAATGGTCATAGGGAATGACCGAGGCGATCACGTCGATCGAGCATGAGCAGCGATCGAGCATGTCGCGGGTTTCGCCGTTGGATTTCATGCAGCCATAGACATAGTCGGCCAGGGCAGAGGTGGGATAGTCGCTCTCCGCATAGGACGGGACGATTCCCGCCAGGGTGACGGCCGTAGCCAGAAAGATCGGCAATCTCGAAAACATGGTCAAATCCTCCCGTGTTTTGCCAGTTGGCAATATGTGATCCGATCGGTCAACTTGCCATATAGGACCAAAGGAGGATGTGGCGATCGGGCCCCTGAAAGCTCTGGATGGGCGTCAAATGCCTCTAAAGACCCTGTTTCGGCGGCATGCATCGCAACCATAAAAAATCGAAATCAAGCCATTGTTTCATCCATCGGCACTAGTTTGGCTTACTCGATACACTCCATGCTTGCAGGTGCGAAAACTCTAAATATACAAGAAAGAAATACGATCCAGCTTCTCTTTATAAGATCATTCAATGATAGAATTTGAGCCTATCAGTGCCATCACAAAGGCAATTTTTCTCTAATATTAACTTCATACAAGTCTAGAATCATTTATATTGCGATGCAGTATTTATTATATTGCACTGCAATATAATATTGGAGGTTTCTGCTTGCCATGAAAATTTTTATGACATAGCCTTTCCTTGTTTCCGGCTTCAAGGGCGTCACCGTCATTAGGGAGCGGCGACAGTCTTTCGTAGGCCAAGTGAGGTGGGCGGTAACGGTGCCCTCTGCTTATCTGGCTTAGGTCGTGACACGCTGCCGGAAATACTTCCCCCACATGAATCGCTTGGGCAAGCCCTCGTGGGCGCGACGGTCGATTCCTGATTGTGAACCCCGGGAGGATTTCGAATGCGTGCACTCAATAAAGCTAAGTACATCTCATTAGCCGCGGCGTTTCTGACCTGCACCACGGCTTATGGAGCACTGGCCAACGACGACTTGATAAAACTGGCGGACGACGCCAAGAACTGGGCGATGCCTACGGGCGACTACGCCAATACCCGCTTCTCCAAGCTTAAAGAGATCACTGCCGAGAATGTGAAGAACCTGCAGGTCAAGTGGACGTTCTCCACCGGCGTGCTGCGCGGCCATGAAGGCGGGCCGCTTGTGATAGGCGACGTGATGTATGTGCACACGCCTTTCCCGAACATCGTTTACGCGCTCGACCTGAACAACGATGGCAAGATTCTCTGGAAGTACGAACCCAAGCAGGATCCGAACGTCATCCCGATCATGTGCTGCGACACGGTCAATCGCGGCGTAGCCTACGGTGACGGCAAGATCATCATCAACCAGGCGGACACGACGGTTACGGCGCTGGACGCCAAGACCGGCAAGGTCGCATGGTCGGTCAAGAACGGCGATGCTGCCGACGGCAGCAAGGGCGAATCCGGCACGGCCGCACCAATGGTCGTCAAGGACAAGGTCATCATCGGCATCTCCGGCGGTGAATTTGGTGTTCGCGGCTGGACTGCTGCCTACAACCTGAAGGACGGCTCGGTTGCCTGGAAGGCCTATTCGATGGGCCCGGACAAGGACACGCTGATCGATCCTGAAAAGACCACGCAGCTCGGCAAGCCAGTTGGCCCGGATTCCGGCACCAACACCTGGGAAGGCGAGCAGTGGAAGACGGGCGGCGGCGCGACCTGGGGCTGGTATGCCTATGATCCGAAGCTGAACCTCGTCTACTACGGCACCGGCAATCCTTCGACCTGGAACCCTGTGCAGCGGCCCGGCGACAATCGCTGGTCGATGACCATCATGGCCCGCGATGCGGATACTGGTGTAGCCAAGTGGCTCTATCAGATGACCCCGCATGACGAGTGGGACTACGACGGCGTCAACGAGATGATCCTTGTCGACGGCATGGACGTCAACGGCAAGAAGCATGACGTTCTGGTGCATTTCGACCGTAACGGCTTCGCCTACACGATGGATCGTGAATCCGGTGAACTTCTGGTCGCCAAGAAATACGACCCGAAGGTGAACTGGGCGACGGAAGTCATCATGGACCCCAAGAGCGACCAGTATGGCCGCCCGCAGGTCGTCGCCAAATACTCGACCCAGCAGAATGGCGAAGACACCAACTCGACGGGCATCTGCCCGGCGGCACTCGGCACGAAGGACCAGCAGCCGGCAGCCTATTCGCCGAAGACCGGTCTGTTCTATGTGCCGACCAACCATGTCTGCATGGACTATGAGCCCTACCGGGTAAGTTACACCGCTGGTCAGCCTTATGTCGGCGCCACGGTGTCGATGTATCCGGCACCTGACAGCCACGGCGGCATGGGCAACTTCATTGCCTGGGACGCCGCCAAGGGTGAAATCGTCTGGTCCAAGCCCGAGCAGTTCTCGGTCTGGTCAGGCGCTCTCGCCACCGAAGGCGACGTTGTCTTCTACGGCACGCTCGAAGGCTACATCAAGGCAGTCGATAAGGAAGGCAAGGAACTCTACAAGTTCAAGACCCCTTCCGGCATCATCGGCAACATCAACACGTTCGAGCACAAGGGCAAGCAGTACATTGCCGTTCTGTCGGGCGTTGGCGGCTGGGCCGGCATCGGTCTGGCTGGCGGATTGATGGCGCCTGAAAACGCCGCTGCATGGCACGGTGCCGTCGATCAGGGCCGCGCCCAGGGCGACGAAGCAGCAGTGGTCGGCACGGCAGGTCTTGGTGCCGTCGGTGGCTACGCCGGACTGGCTGAATACACCACGCTCGGTGGTCAGCTGACCGTCTTCGGCTTGCCGGACTGATCGTCCGGAGCTGAACGACTGAACCTTGCGCTTGCAAGGCATTGAGTAACGAGAGCCCGGAACGAACCGACAATCCGTCCCGGGCTCTCGCCTTCACTGACATAAGCACGTGCCGCGCAGAAACTTCGAAAAACGGTTCGTGCCGTGACGCGTTGAAACATGAGGTTTTGAATGTCTGTTCGCATCGTACTCTCCGCTCTCGCCCTCTCCCTTCTTGCGGTCGCCGGCACTGGTCCGGCACAAGCACAAGATAGCAAGGAGAAGGCGGCGGCAGTCTCCGACGATGACGGGAAATATGTCGATGCGGATGGAAACCCGACATACAAGATTCAGGACGACGGCACTGTCGACTGGTACACATTCAGCGGCTATCGCCGCTTCAATTCGGACTGCCACGTCTGCCACGGCCCGGACGGCGTTGGTTCGAGCTACGCTCCCGCACTGGCCGATTCGCTCAAGACGATGGACTACGGAACCTTCCTTTCCGTCGTTGCCGAGGGCCGCAAGAATGTCGGCGGCGGCAAGGAAAACGTGATGCCGGCCTTTGGCGACAACAAGAACGTCTATTGCTACATGGACGACCTCTACGTCTACCTGCGCGCCCGCGCCGTCGGCGACCTGCCACGCGGACGTCCGGCCAAGAAAGCCGACAAGCCGCAGGCCGCAAAAGACCACGAATCTTCATGCATGGGTGGATGATGGCATTGGGGCACAAATTTCCCCGTTTCCGGTGGGCCGCAGCTGCCCTGGCACTGACGGTCGCCCTGCCCGGCTCCGCCTTCGCTCAAGGTGCCGGCCTGGGTGCAGCCGGCGAACTGGTCGACCCGGACGTGTTGCGCGTTTGCGCAGACCCCTCCAACATGCCTTTCACCGACGAGAACGGCCAGGGTTTTGAAAACAAGCTCGCCGAACTCGTCGCTTCCAAGCTCGGGCGCAAGTCCGTGGCCTACACGTGGTTCCCGATGGCCACCGGCTTCGTGCGCAACACGCTTCGCGCCAATCGTTGCGACATCATCATGGGCTATGCCCAGGGCGACGAGCTGGTGCAGAACACCAACGCCTATTACCGCTCGACCTATGTGATGGTTTACAAGAAGGGTGGCGATCTCGACGGCGTCGAGACGATCGAGGATCCCAAGCTTGCCGACAAGCGGCTCGGCATCGTCGGCGGCACGCCGCCATCGGCGAACATGGCTGCCGCCAAGCTGATGAAGAAGGCCAAGAACTACCCGCTGATGGTCGACACCCGGCTGGCTCCCTCCATGGCCGAGGTCATGATCAAGGACATGCTTGCCGGCGTCATCGATGTGGCGGTGCTGTGGGGTCCGATGGCCGGCTACTACGCCAAGCAGGCTAACGCCGATCTCGCCGTCGTGCCGCTGGTCAAGGAAAAGACCGGCTCGCGCATGGTCTATCGCATCACCATGGGCGTGCGCCCGTCCGACCAGGAATGGAAGCGCACGCTGAACAACTTCATCAAGGACAATCAGGGCGAGATCAACAAGCTCCTGCTCGAATACAACGTGCCGCTGCTCGATGAGCGCGACCAACCGATTACGGAATAGAGGCTGAAATCAGCCGGCAGCAACAGGCTACCGGCGCCAAGGCGGAAATGCCGAAGACGATGAAAAGAAAGGGAACGATCTTGCTGCTCGTTGCGGGCCTTTTGAGTTCGATGCATCTGCCGGCGGCTTTCGCCGGCGATGTCGCCGAGCCGGACGGCTACCGCACGGACGAATATCGTGCCCCCACGCCTGAGACCTTGCACGGCGCGCAGGTGGTGACGACGGCCGAGGCTCAGGCCTTGTGGCGGGAAAAGAAGGCGGTCTTCTTCGACGTCATGCCCAACACGCCGAAGCCGGCAAACCTGCCCGCCGGCACGATCTGGCGCGACAAGCCTCGCAGCGATATTCCCGGCAGCGTGTGGCTTGCCAATGTCGGCTACGGCGCCTTGACGAAGGAACAGGAAGCCTATTTCCGCGACGGCCTTTCGGCGCATACCGGCAACGACAAGGCCCGCCCTATCCTGTTTTATTGCATGACCGATTGCTGGATGTCCTGGAACGCTGCCAGGCGCGCGATCGAATGGGGCCACAGCTCGGTGATCTGGTATCCAGCGGGTGCCGATGGCTGGGAAAAAGCAGGATTTCCGCTGGAGGAGAAGAAGCCGCTGGCTGGCGGATAGTTTCGGAACGGATGTTCACATAAGTTTGTTTAGCTATTTAAGCACCTGCTGTTTCATTAGTCCATTTATGGACGGACCATTGCACATAGGTGCCAAGGCAATGGTTGAGGATCGAAGGAATCGGCCTTTGGGGCCGGTACAAAGGAGAAAGACATGAAGAAGAGCTGGACGAAGCCTACAATGTGCCAGGTATCGGCAGGAATGGAAATTTCGCGGTATCTGCCTGCTGAAATCACTCCCAAGAAGTAGGCCAAGAAGGCGCGTGCCCACTGCTTGCAGGGGCACGCGCCGTTCATGACCGCTTGGGCCGTAATGGTTTGAAATTTGACCTTGCAGGCATTGCGCTTGGCAGGGGAGAATGGTGGTTGACTGGAAATTTGCAAGACGGACTTCGCCATGCGCGTGAAGATCATCGGATCGGCGGCGGGCGGCGGATTCCCGCAATGGAACTGCAACTACCGGCTCAGCCGTGCGGCACGCGCGGGCAACGCAGGCGTGAGACCAAGGACGCAATCCAGTCTCGCCGCGTCCGCCGACGGGCGGGGCTGGGTGCTTTTCAATGCGTCCCCCGATATCCGCCAGCAGATTGCGGAAACGCCGGAACTGCAGCCCCAACCTGACGACGCGTTGCGCTCCACGCCTATCCGCGCCGTGGTGCTGACGAATGCCGACGTCGACCATGTCGCAGGCCTGCTCAGCCTGCGCGAGCGTCAGCCATTCGCGATCTATGCCACCGAGCAGGTGCTGTCGGCACTGCGAGCGAATTCGATCTTCAATGTGCTCGATCCGTCCATTGTCCCGCGCCACAGGCTCATGGAAAATCAGGAGACCAGCATTCAAGACGCCGAGGGAAACGAGACCGGTGTGCGCATCGAGACTTTCGCCGTGCCGGGCAAGATCGCGCTCTATCTCGAGGACACCAGCCGGCCGAACGACAATTTCGGCTCGGACAGCGGCGATACGATCGCTGTAAGGCTTGCCGGTTCCAGGCCGGAGAACTCGGCTTTCTACATTCCCGGCTGCGCGCGGGTCGATCCGGATCTCCGCCAGCGGCTTTCAGGCGCCTCCTGCCTGCTCTTCGACGGCACGGTCTACACCGACGATGAAATGGTAACGGCAGGCGTCGGCACCAAGACAGGCGCCCGCATGGGGCACCTTGCCATGTCAGGGGAAAGCGGCTCCATCGTCCGGCTGGCGGATGTGCCGATTTCCCGGCGCATCTTCGTCCACATCAACAACACCAACCCGGTCCTCGACGAGAATTCGCACGAGCATGCGGCAGTCAGGTCCGCAGGCTGGGAAGTCGGCTATGACGGCATGGAGATAGAATTGTGAGCGATTTCCATAACGCCGCCAAGAACGGGCTAACCAGACAGCAGTTCGAAGCCGTGCTGCGCCAGGTCGGCGCCGAGCGCTACCACAACCTTCACCCGTTTCATCACCAGATGACACAAGGCGCACTGACGAAAGGCCAGATGCAGGCCTGGGCGCTCAACCGCTACTGCTATCAGTCGGTCATTCCGCGCAAGGACGCGATGATCCTGGCGCGCGCCGAAGACCCTGCCTTCCGGGCCGAATGGCGCAAGCGCATCGAAGATCACGACGGCGCAGACGGCTGGAACGGCGGTATCGCCCGCTGGCTCAAGCTGGCGACCGGCCTCGGTCTCCCAGCGGAAGATGTGATCGGCGAGCGGCTGGCGCTTCCGGCAACGCGCTTCGCGGTCGGCGCCTATCTTTCCTTCTGCACCAACCGCACGCTGCTGGAGGCCGTCGGCTCATCGCTGACGGAACTGTTTTCGCCGGTCATCATTGCCGAGCGCGTGCCGGCGATGCTGGCGAAATATGATTACGTCACCGAAGACATCCTCGCCTATTTCAAGCCGCGGCCGGATCAGGCCTCGCGCGATTCCGATTTTGCACTCGCCTATGTGCTGGCCCACGCCGACAACCCCGAGCGCCAGCAGTCGGTAATCGATGCGCTGGTCTTCAAATGCGATATACTGTGGGCAATGCTCGATGCGCTGATGCATGCCTATGGCGAGGCGGGCCACATCCCGCCGGGTGCCTTTCGGCCGGAGGAGCGCGGATGACACTGACCCGCGAACGCAGGATTGTCACGCTTCAGGCGACCCCTTCCCTGCCGCGCCATGTTCGCATCCAGTTCGATCCGGTGCGGCAGGCCTGGTCGGTTCTCTCGCCGGAGAAGGTGTTCTGGCCGAACGACATCAGCCTCGACATCCTGCGCCGCTGCGACGGCAAGGCAGATGTCGGAACCATCATCGCCAATCTGGCGGCGGAATATGATGCTGCGGAGGAAGACGTTGCCGCCGACGTCACCGCGTTCCTCCAGGAATGGTCCGACAACCTGCTGGTGAAGCTATGAGCGAACCTCTTTTGCCCCCGATCGGCATGCTCGCGGAACTGACCCATCGCTGCCCGCTGCAATGCCCTTATTGTTCCAACCCGACGGAACTGATGAAGGCCAATCGCGAACTCGATACGCAGACCTGGCTTTATCTTTTCCGCCAAGCGGCTGATCTCGGCGTTCTGCAGGTCCATCTTTCCGGCGGCGAGCCGACCCTGCGCCGAGACCTGGAGCAACTCGTCGCCGGGCTTTCCTCGCGCGGCGTCTACACCAATCTCATCACCGCCGGCGTCGGCATTGCCGAAGGCCGCATCCGCGCGCTGGCCGAGGCCGGCCTCGATCATGTGCAATTGAGTTTCCAGGGTGCACGCGCCGCGACCACCGAGCGCATCGGCAACAATCGCGGCAGCCATGAGAAGAAGCTGGAAACGGCGCGGCGCATCAAGGCGGCGGGCCTGCCGCTCACCGTCAACGCGCCGATCCACCGGCACAATATCGAGGAAGTGCCGGATTTTATCGAGCTTGCGCTGTCACTCGGCGCTGAAAGGCTGGAAATCGCCAATGTGCAATATTCGGGCTGGGCGCTGGTCAATCGCGACGCCCTGATGCCGGACCGGGCTGCCGTGGAACGGCAGGTGGAAATCGTCGAGACCGCACGCGAACGCCTGCGCGGCATCATGAACATCGATTTCGTCACGCCGGATTACTTCGCCACCTACCCCAAGCCATGCATGGGCGGCTGGGCGCGAGACGCTTTCATGGTCGCGCCCGATGGCACGGTGCTGCCTTGCCATGCCGCGCACACCATTCGCACGCTGACATTCGAACGCTTCGGCGACCGCTCGCTCGCTGAAATCTGGACCGACTCGCCGGCATTCAACGCCTTCCGCGGCACCGGCTGGATGCAGGAACCCTGCCGAAGCTGCGACCGCCGCGAGATCGACTGGGGCGGCTGCCGCTGCCAGGCCATGGCAATCGCCGGCGATCCGGCTGCCACCGACCCGGCCTGCGCGAAATCGCCGATCCATGCGCGTATGAGCATGCTGATCGAGGACGCGCTGGCCACCGCTCGCGCCGATGGCAGCAACGAGGCGACCACATTCGTCTATCGCCGCATCGCCGCCGTGCAGGAGCCGGTTTAGCGTCTCAGACTAGGAACGGATTGCTGCGCCGCTCTTCGCCAAACTTCCCGCCCGGGCCGTGGCCGCAGATGAAGCCAATATCGTCGCCCAGCGGCAGAAGTTTGTTTTTGATCGAGGAAATCAGCGCCTCGTGATCGCCGCCCGGCAGGTCGGTACGGCCGACAGAGCCGTGGAACAGCACATCGCCGACATGGGCGAATTTCGCATCGCGATTGTAGAAGACGACATGGCCGGGCGCGTGGCCGGGGCAATGCAGCACTTCGAAAACATGGTCGCCGAAGGAAACCGTTTCGCCCTCGGTGAGATAGCGGTCGGGCACGCAGTTGCGCACCTCGTCCTTCGCCAGGCCAAAGCGCTCGGCCTGGGTTTCGATATTGTCGAGCAGGAACTGGTCGGCCTCATGCGGTCCGATGACGTCGACGCCGAGCTTCTCCTTGAGCTCCATCGCCCCACCGGCATGGTCGATATGGCCATGGGTCAACCAGATCGCCGTGATGGTGATGCCGTTGTCCTTCAATGCCGCCAGTATCCGGTCGACATCGCCGCCGGGATCGACCACGACGCCCGTCTTGGTCTCGGTATCGAACAGGATCGTGCAGTTCTGCTGGAAGGCAGTGACCGGAATGATGCCCGCATTGAGCTGACCCATGATTTTCCTTTCGCTTTGTCAGGCGATACTTATGCAGGATCGTTCCCAGCGTCCACCGCATTGCCCAAACAAAACGGGCGGCCCGAAGACCGCCCGTGATCTGGAATTTGTAGCGCTCAGCGCTTGTTCATGGCGCCCATGACGGCACCGACGATTGCCGTCAGCACACCGCCGCCGACCACACCGCCAACTGCATTGCCGAGCGAACCCGACAGGGCGCCCGCAACATTGGGATCACTCAGAACATTCGTCAGAATCTGCCCGCCAGCAACGCCGCCAACGGCACCCGAGATCACTTTTACCGCTGCACTCATCGCTGCCTGCTTGAGTGCCGCACCAACTCCGAGGCCGCCTACGGCGCCGGTTACCAGCTGTATGATGATCGGAAGAAGCGCTTCCATATTACTATCCCTCCAACAGTAAAACCGACTCGCGCGAGTCGATGAGCAACATGAGACGCCGATTTAGACGAAAGTCAAATGCTAAGCCGCTGAAATGACACGGGCTGCCCGAAGGCAGCCCGCAAGAAAACGCTTCTTTGGTGGCGATCGACGTGGTCTTATTCGGCAGCAATCGCCTGCCTGGGCTGAACGGCGGCGTAGTAATCCTCCATCAGCGTCTTGGCGATTTCACCAACCTGGAAGCTGTATGGGCCAACTTCGGACACCGGCGTAACTTCCGCCGCCGTGCCGGTCAGGAAGCATTGCTCGAAACCTTCAAGCTCTTCCGGCAGGATTGCGCGCTCGATTACTTCGATCCCGCGATCCTTAGCCAACCCGATCACCGTGCGGCGGGTGATGCCGTCCAGGAAGCAATCGGCCTTGGGCGTGTGGAGCTTGCCATCCCTCACGAAGAAGATGTTGGCGCCGGTCGCCTCCGCCACCTGGCCGCGCCAGTCGAGCATCATCGCGTCAGCATAGCCCTTGGCTTCCGCCGCATGCTTGGACAGGGTGCAGATCATGTAGAGGCCGGCAGCCTTCGACTTCGATGGCGCCGTAAGCGGATCGGGACGGCGATATTCGGCCAGGTCGAGGCGGATGCCCTTCAGCTTCTGCGCCGGGTCGAAATAGCTCGGCCACTGCCAGATGGCGATGGCGCAGTTAATGCGGTTGCTTTGCGCCGCAACGCCCATCATCTCGCTGCCGCGCCAGGCGATCGGCCGCACATAGGCGTCCAGAAGACCCTGCTTCTTCAAGAGCACACGGCAGGCATCGTCGATCTCGGTGACCGAATAGGGAATCGTGAAGCCGAGAATACGCGCCGACTCATGCAGGCGCTCCGTATGCTCCGTCAGCTTGAAAATCTCGCCGCCATAGGCGCGCTCGCCCTCGAATACAGCACTTGCATAGTGCAAACCGTGCGTGAGTACGTGAATCTTGGCATCAGCCCACTTTACGAACTCACCATTCATCCAGATGAAACCATCCAGCTGATCGAAGGGAACGGATGCCATGATATCCTCCAGCGGGTCCTCGCCCGCACACGTTTCGGGGTCGAAATACACCAGCCACAATGTCGATTGATGGCTTGAAGCCTTGGCCGATATGATCGACAAGGCAAACTCACGAAGTTCCGGAAAAAACGGCTGAGGCTTGCCTTTTCGTTCGCAATTGGCCGAAAAGCTTGGCAAAAATTACCAGTGCCGCTAAAATATGTCAACAAGGCTGACATAAATTTGAGCGACCTCACAGGAGACCCATGGCAGATCGTAACGGCAAGGATGCCAAACCAATCAGAACCGCACTCTCCAACGAGGATGGCATCGATCTGGCCATCATCGAGCTGCTCTTCTTCGCCTATCGAGATTTCACTTCCGACCCGGACCAGATTTTGGCAGAATACGGCTTCGGCCGCGCGCATCATCGCATCCTGCATTTCGTGAACCGGATGCCCGGATTGACGGTTGCCGAACTGCTCGACGTCTTGAAAATCACCAAGCAGAGCCTTGCGCGCGTCCTGAAGCAATTGATCGACACCGGCCATGTCATACAGATACAGGGGCCGCGCGATCGGCGTCAGCGTGAGCTCTATCCAACCGAAAAGGGCCGCGCGCTGGCTCTGGACCTGGCCCGGCCACAGTCACGCCGCATCAGTGCGGCATTGGAGAGTGCACGAGCGACCGAGCGCGAAGGGATCGAACAATTCCTCAAAGCGATGGTCAACCCGGAATTAAGAGCGCAGATTGACAATCTGCCGGGAAATGCGCTGAGGGAGAGCCATGGAGACGAATGAGATAGCCGACCATCCGACAGCGCCGGAAGATGATGCACCGCATCTCCTTGTCGTCGATGATGACACCCGCATCCGCAACCTGCTGAAGCAGTATCTCAGCGAGAACGGCTTCCGCATCACCGTCGCCGGCAATGCCGGCGAGGCTCGGCGCAAGCTGGCCGGGCTCGATTTCGATCTGCTGATCCTCGATGTCATGATGCCCGGCGAGAACGGCGTCGACCTGACGAAGTCGCTGCGTGCAGAGAAATCCGTACCGATCCTGATGCTGACGGCGCTGTCGGAAACCGACAGCCGCATCACTGGGCTGGAAGCCGGTGCGGACGATTATCTGCCCAAGCCGTTCGATCCGCGCGAGCTCATCCTGCGCATCAACAATATTTTGCGCCGTGGCGGGCCGGCGGCCACACCAAAGGTCGAGCAGCTGGTATTCGGCCCCTACACATTCCAGATCGCCAAGCGCGAACTGAAGAAGGGCGGCGAACCGCTGAAACTCACCGACCGCGAGCAGGAGATTCTTGCGATCTTTGCCGAGCGTGCGGGCGAAACCATTCCACGCCACGAGCTTGTCGCCGGGGAATCCGATGTCGGCGAGCGCACGATCGACGTCCAGATCAACCGGCTGCGCCGCAAGATCGAGCGCGATCCGTCCAATCCGGTCTGGCTGCAGACGGTTCGCGGCATCGGCTACCGGCTGAGTGTCGAATAGGCGCCTGCAACGTTGGGCGTCTTTATCGGACGCCCGCGTTTCCGATTGGGAATCGGCCCGAACTCCCTATATTGATCGGATCGGACCGGGTTTGGTGTTGCGCTTTCGTCTTCGAAACAACGCAATGAACTCAAACGGCGGCGCACACTGGACTGCGCACCTAACCGTTTGATTTCTCTAGGCTCTTCTCGCCTGTCCGCATGTGGAATAGACTGACCCTTCCAATGGCTTTGCTAACAGCAAGCCATCGGCGGATGGAAACGGCAGATGGCGACTTCGGAACTGAACGGACCGGGAAACGAAAATCTTGTCGCGCGCGCCAGGCGCGCGGTTGCCGCCGTGCCGAAAAACTGGAAACGCTTCTGGCGGCTCGTTTCGCTATATATGCCGAAGCGGCTTTATCCGCGCTCGCTGATCATCATCATAACGCCGATGATCCTGCTGCAGTCGGTCGTCGCCTTCAACTTCATGGAACGCCACTGGCAGACGGTGACGCTGCGCCTGTCGCAGGCCGTGACCCGCGACATCGCCGCGATCATCGACATGATCGAGACCTATCCGCATGACGACGACTACGCCAACGTCATTCGCATCGCGCAGGACCGGCTCTCGCTGAAGATCGACATCCTGCCGCCCGACCCCCTGCCGCCGCCGGGGCCGAAGCCGTTCTTCTCGATTCTCGACCAGATCCTGTCGTCGGAGATCACGCGGCAGATCAACCGGCCATTCTGGATCGATACGGTGGGCAACTCCAACATCGTCGAAGTGCGCATACAGCTGGAAAACAAGGTGCTGCGCGTTTTCGTGCGCCGCAGTCAGGCTTACGCGTCGAACACCCACATCTTCCTGATCTGGATGGTCGGCACCTCGCTGGTGCTGCTGGTGATCGCCATTCCGTTCCTGCGCAACCAGATCAGGCCGATCCTGGCGCTCGCCGAAGCCGCCGAGAGTTTCGGCAAGGGCCGCCCGATGCCGCGCGATTTCCGCCCGCGCGGCGCGGAGGAAGTGCGCCGTGCCGGCTTCGCCTTCATCCAGATGCGCGAGCGCATCGAACGCCAGATCGAGCAGCGCACGGCGATGTTGACCGGCGTCAGTCACGATTTGAGAACGATCCTCACGCGCTTCAGGCTGCAATTGGCTCTGTCCGGCAAGAAACCGGACCTGGCAGCCCTCAACCAGGACATCGACGACATGCAGTCGATGCTGGAAGGTTATCTCGAATTCGCCCGCGGTGAGGCCTCGGAAGACCCCGGCCGCTTCGATCTCGACGCCTATTTCCACCAGCTTGGCGAAGAGGCCAAGCTGCGTGAGCGCAAGCTGGCCACATCGCTCGTTGGTGACCGGGATATCCATGTCCGCCCCAACGCGTTCAGCAGGCTTCTCGCCAACATCACCGGCAACGCCTTCCGCTATGCCAAGGAAGTCCGCGTCAACGCCACCCATACGCGCGGTTCGCTGACGGTCGTCGTCGACGACAACGGCCCGGGCATTCCTCCGGAAAAGCGTGAAGAGGTGTTCAAGCCCTTCGTGCGGCTAGACGAGGCCCGCAATCTGGACGCCAGCGGCACAGGCCTGGGTCTCGCCATTGCCCGCGACATCGCCCGCAGCCACGGCGGCGACATCACGCTGGATGACAGCCCGCTGGGCGGCCTGAGGGCGATCATCAAGGTACCGGCCTGACATCAGGCGCAAACTGCGATTCCCATAAGCATTTGAATCACCTGCAAACTATGGTCGGGCGTGACGACCATCACGATCTTTGCAGATACTCCCGCATTCGCTTCGAGACGGCCCGGAGGAGACAGGCACGTCGCAGCGATATTTCAGCACCGATGGGAGGATCATCCATGCTCGAAAAGGCACCGCAAAAGACACTTGCCGATTTGCTCGACCGCTTCGGCCAAGCGCTGGCCGCCGGCGACATCGACACGGCAGTCAGCCTGTTTCAGGAAGACTGCTACTGGCGCGACCTCGTTACATTCACCTGGAACATCAAGACTATGGAGGGCCCCAATCAGGTCCGCCAGATGTTGGAAGAACAGCTGGTAGCCACCAAGCCCGAGAAATGGGCGCTGGCCGAAGGCGAAGACGTTAGCGAAGCCGACGGCGTCATCGACGGCTGGATCACCTTCGAGACGAATGTCGCACGCGGTTACGGCCATATCCGCCTGAAGGACGGCCGCATCTGGACTTTGCTGACGACGATGAGCGAGTTGAAAGGCCATGAGGAGCCGCTGGGCTTTGCCCGCCCGATGGGCGCCAAGCACGGCTCCAGCAAGAACCGCAAGACCTGGAAGGAAGAACGCGAGGAGGAAGCCAGCGAACTCGGCTTCTCGCGCCAGCCCTATTGCGTCATCGTCGGCGGCGGCCAGGGCGGCATCGCGCTCGGCGCGCGGCTGCGCCAGCTTGGCGTATCGACCATCATCATCGAGCGCAACGAGCGCGCCGGCGACAGCTGGCGCAAGCGCTACAAGTCGCTCTGCCTGCACGATCCGGTCTGGTACGACCATTTGCCCTATATCGACTTCCCAAAGAACTGGCCTGTCTTCGCGCCGAAGGACAAGATCGGCGACTGGCTGGAAATGTACACCAAGGTCATGGAGCTCAATTACTGGAGCTCGACCGAGTGCAAGAGCGCTTCCTACGACGAGAAAACCAAGGAATGGACTGTCGTCGTCGAGCGCGACGGCAAGGAGATCGTGCTAAAGCCCAAGCAGCTCGTGCTGGCCACCGGCATGTCCGGCAAGGCCAACATGCCGAAGATAAAGGGCATGGATATCTTCAAGGGCGACCAGCAGCACTCCTCGAAACACCCCGGCCCGGAAAAATACGCCGGCAAGAAGGTCGTCGTCGTCGGTTCCAACAATTCGGCGCACGACATCTGTGCAGCCCTTTGGGAAGCGGGTGCTGACGTCACCATGCTGCAGCGGTCCTCGACCCACATCGTCAAGTCGGATTCGCTGATGGAGATTGGGCTTGGCTCGCTCTATTCGGAACAGGCGGTCGAAGCCGGCATGACGACGCGGAAGGCCGATCTGATCTTCGCCTCCCTGCCCTACAGGATCATGCATGAGTTCCAGATCCCGGTTTACAATGCGATCCGCGAACGCGACGCCGATTTCTACAAGCGGCTTGAGAAAGCTGGCTTCATGCTCGACTTCGGCGACGACGAATCCGGGCTGTTCATGAAATATCTCCGGCGCGGCTCCGGCTACTACATCGATGTCGGTGCCTCCGAACTCGTCGCCAACGGCTCGATCAAGCTGAAGAGCGGCGTCGACGTGAAGGAACTGACGGAAAACTCGGTGATCCTGACCGACGGCACCGAACTGCCGGCGGATCTGGTCGTCTACGCCACAGGCTACGGCTCCATGAATGGCTGGGCTGCCGACCTCATCTCCAAGGAAGTTGCCGACAAGGTCGGCAAGGTCTGGGGTCTCGGCTCAAACACCACCAAGGACCCCGGCCCCTGGGAAGGCGAACAGCGCAACATGTGGAAGCCGACGCAGCAGGAAGCGCTGTGGTTCCACGGCGGCAACCTCCACCAGTCGCGTCATTACTCGCAGTATCTGTCGCTGCAGCTCAAGGCACGGCAGGAAGGCATCGCAACGCCGGTCTACGGGCTGCAAAAGGTCCATCATTTGTCGTGATGAGGTCTTCGGACCGGCGGTTGTCGCAGCCGTCGGTTCGAATTCTACCGAACGCTAGAACAGCCGCCCGCCATCCGGCACACGCCGCTCGATGGCGCCGAGCACGACATCGCCTTCTTCATCAGGAAAGCCAAGCGTCAGGACTTCGGACATGAACTTGCCGATCTGGCGCGGCGGGAAATTGACCACGGCAAAAACCTGACGGCCGACGAGCGTGTCGATGGAATAGTATTTGGTAATCTGCGCTGACGATTTCTTGATGCCGATTTCCGGCCCGAAATCGATCTTCAGCTTGAAGGCAGGCTTGCGCGCTTCCGGATATGGTTCGACCTCGACGATCGTGCCGGCGCGGATGTCGACGCGATCGAAATCGGCGAAGGTGATCTCCGGTTTTCTTGTTGTGTCTGCGGTCATGGAAAACTTATGCGTTGCCAAATGTCTCGAAGAGCACGCCGGCCAGCGCGTCCTTGGCGGACGTGCCCGACCAGACAACGAACTGGAACGCCTGGAAATAGCATTCGCAAGCTTCCAGCGCCGAGGAGAGGAGAATCTCGACCTGCTGGCTGGTCGGCTCGACCCCACCGGCAAGCAGCAAGGACTGGCGGAACATGATCGCGCCTTCCTGCTCCCAGAGATCGAAATGGCCGAAAAGCATCTGCTCGTTGATCAGCGACAGAAGCCGCATGATTTCGAGCGTGCGCGTCTCCGGCACCTTGATGTCGAAGGCGCAGGCCAGATGCAGCGCCTCGAAGTCCTCCATCCAGGAGAATGAGATATGGTAGTCCGTCCAGGTGCCGACGACGGAGATGGCGATCTCGTCATCGCCCGTGCGTTCGAACGACCATTCATTGTTGTGCGCGACCTGCTCGATGACATCCACCGGGTGGATTTCACGTGCGTATTCCAGCTCGACAAGTTCCATAAAATGCTTCCTGACGTTCTGGGAGCGCTATTCCCGCACTCCGCGGAAAGGCACACGCGAACAATCTTAATCTCGAACACGGTCGGCAGGATTTGGTCTGCTACGCACACTGGGACCGGGTCCCCACCACCCGGCGCATGACCCCGTTACGAATCATGCAACAAATTCAGTGTATTGATGCAGAGTCGCGTGAACAGCCCCTTTTTTGCGGCAAGGGGCACAAGGGTGTGGAAAGCCGCTCGCACAAAGATTCATCGAAGACCGATAAGCGATTCAGCCGAAAGCGCTTTTTCGGATCGGGCTTTGTGGAAAAGGTTAACGAAATATTTTCAATTATTTTTTGGGAGCGGCCTTCGTGGACCGTTTTGCCGGCGCTTCTTCGGCTGCTGCCTGGCTTTGACCCGGCGTCTTGGCCAATTTGGCTTCGAGCTCAGCGACTCGCCCGGTGAGCTTTTCGTTCTCGGCGCGAAGCTTCAGCGTCATTTCGCGCAGTGCCTCGAACTCCTCGCGCTGCACCACATCCATGGAATTGAGGATGCGCTCGGCCTGTCCCTTGAAGGCGGTCTCGACCTCGCGGCGCACGCCTTGCGCAGCACCTGCAGCGTCCGTCACCAGCTTGGCGAATTCGTCGAGAATGCGGTTCGGTCCGGTCGACATGGCAAACCCTCTTGGTTGAAGTTTTGACGTAGTGCCGCGCGACCGCGAATGCAAGATCGTTGCTCAGAGCATCGGACCGAAAAGTGGAATCCGGTTTTCGGAATAGTCCGATGCTCATTCAAAGTGCTAGATCGCCGTGCGTCCGAATGGACGCACGGCGATCTGGCCTGCGACTTGATGCCGTCAATAACAGTTATTAAATTCGGCAGACAATGAAAGGATCAGCCCATGGCCATAAGCGCAGATCTCGGCGGACCGCTCGAGGAATTCGTCAACAAGCTGGTGACCAGCGGCCGCTACAATTCGAAGAGCGAAGTGCTGCGTGAGGGCGTGCGCCTCATTCAGGAGCGCGAGACGAAACTCGCCGCACTCGATGCAGCCATCGCCCGCGGGATAGCTGATGCGGAGGCCGGGCGAGTGATCCCGATCGATGAGGCATTTGAGCGGCTAGAAGCGAAATACAAGGCGCAGATAACCGACCGTAAAGCGTGAACGAAGCGCGACTACAACGCCTTCCCCGAAAGCTGACCCCTATCACGTTTGAGTTGATCCCTCCCCTGCCTTGACCCGGCCAAAAGCCTGCATCATGGTCCGCGCCGAACCGCCGCCCGACCCGGGAGTTTTTCTTGAGCGACTATCTTGCCTTGCCTCTGGCTGCCCTGCCCTTCCCCAACATCGATCCGGTCATCGTCCAGATCGGGCCGCTGGCGATCCACTGGTATGGCGTTGCCTATATCGTCGGCATCCTGTTTGCGTGGTGGTACGGCAAGCGGCTGGTGACCACGCCGAGCCTCTGGAACAACGGCAATCTGCCGATGAAGCCGGAAGACCTTGACGATTTCCTCGTCTGGGCGGCAGTCGGCGTCGTGCTGGGCGGCCGTGTCGGCTACATCCTGTTTTACGATCTGGCGCGCTATATCCAGAACCCGCTCGACATCTTCAAGGTCTGGCAGGGCGGCATGTCGTTCCACGGCGGTTTCACCGGCACGACGCTGGCGATGATCCTGTTTGCCCGCAAGCGCGGCATTCCAGTCTGGACCATGTTCGACGTGGTCGCCGCCGGCGTACCTGTCGCGCTCGGGCTGGTGCGCGTCACCAACTTCATCAATTCCGAACTGTGGGGCAGACTGACCAACGTCCCCTGGGCGTTCGAGTTTCCCACAGGCGGCCCGTTCACGCGCCATCCGAGCCAGCTCTATGAGGCGGGACTTGAAGGTCTCGTCCTGTTCTGCGTGCTGCGCATCCTCACCCATACGCTTTTCAAACTGAAGAGGCCGGGCTTCGTCGCCGGCGCCTTCGTCGCCGGCTATGGGCTGTCGCGCATCTTCGTCGAATTCTTCCGCGAGCCGGACGCGCAGCTCGGCTACCTCTTCGGCGGCTGGTTGACGATGGGCATGGTTCTGTCCGTGCCGATGGTCCTGCTCGGTGTCTGGGCCATGGTCACGGCCAAGCCCACGCCTGAGCCGAAGGCCGCATGACTGCGCTCAAGCAGCGCATCAAAAGGCTGATCGCCGCCAACGGGCCGATTTCGGTTGCCGATTACATGGCGCTTTGCCTGTTCGATCCCGAAGACGGCTATTACACCAACCGCGAGCCCTTTGGCGTCGCTGGCGATTTCACGACCGCGCCTGAAATCAGCCAGATGTTCGGCGAACTCGTCGCCGTCTGGCTGCATACGGCATGGCAGGCAACCGGGCGGCCCCTACCCGTCACGATCGCCGAGATCGGGCCGGGGCGGGGCACCCTGATGAAGGACATATTGCGCACGCTGTTGAAGCTCGACCCTTCACTCGTTGCCCAAGCCTCCTTCGCCATGATCGAAACCAGCCCCCGGCTGGTTGAGATACAAAAGAAAACGTTGACCGGGACGCAGGCCCGCATCGACTGGCATCAGTCCATCGAGACCCTGCCGGCAAACCCGCTGATCATCGTCGGCAACGAGCTTTTCGACGCTATCCCGATCCGCCAGTTCGTGCGCACCAGCGGAAAGTGGCGGGAGCGCATGGTCGGCCTGAGCGAAGCCGGCGAGCTTCATTTCCTCGCCGGCGCTGCTTCGCTCGACCCGTCCCTGCTGCCGGGCAACGCCGCCACCGCTTCAGACGGCGCCATCGCCGAGCTTGCGCCGGCGCGAACCGCGCTGATGGACGCAATCGCCGACCGGATAGCCACACATGGCGGAGCTGGTCTGTTCATCGACTACGGCCATCTCGAGCCCGGCATTGGCGACACGCTGCAGGCGCTGCGAAAGCATCAATACGAGGATGTACTGGCAAGCCCCGGCCATGCCGACATCACGTCCCATGTCGATTTTTCAGCACTTGCTGCAACCGCGCGGGGAAAGCGGCTCGACGCCCATCTCATGACCCAGGGTCACTTCCTCCTGGAGATGGGCTTGCTGGAACGTGCTGGCCATTTGGGGGCAGCTATGGACGCCGCCGGCCAGGAAAAAATCCGGGGGCAAGTCGAGCGTCTCGCAGGCCCTTCCGCCATGGGCGACCTGTTCAAAGTGCTGGCGATTTTGCCTTCGGGAACAGCCGTTTCGCCCTTTCCCGATGCGGATTGACTCGGCCAATCCCCTGCCTCACTGTCCCGTCCGCACCATTGCAAGCGAGGCTCGCCTGGCGAAGTTTCGCCTTGACGGAATGGGTTTCGCGAAGAACAAGGCGGCATATGTCAGATCAAATCACGCTGAACCCGATCCGTTCCGCCCTGCTCGGCGAAGCTGAAACCAAAGGCATCAGGCACGGTTACTTCACCCGTGTCGGCGGCGTCTCCAACGGCATCTATGAAGGCCTCAACATCGGCTCGGGCTCCAATGACGATCAGTCGCTGGTGCGCGAGAATCGCCGACGTGTGGCCGCCTGGATGGGCGTCGATGTCGATTCGCTGCTAAGCGCACACCAGATCCATTCGCCCGACGTGATCGTGGCGCGCGAGCCGTTTTCCGGTGCACGGCCGAAAGCTGACGCAATCGTTACCGACCGCCCACGCATCGCCATCGGCGCGACCACCGCCGATTGCGGGCCGGTGCTGTTTGCCGATGCCGAGGCGAAGGTGATCGGTGCTGCCCATGCCGGCTGGAAAGGCGCTTTCACCGGAGTGCTCGAAAACACCATCACCGCCATGGAAGGTCTGGGCGCCAAGCGCGAGCGTATCGTCGCCGTGCTGGGCCCCTCGATCGGTCCCGACAACTACGAGGTCGGCCCCGAATTCGTCGCGCGCTTCGTGGAAGTCGACGGCGAAAATGCGCGTTACTTCGCACCGTCGAAAACGCCCGGCCACGCCATGTTCGACCTCAATCTCTACACGGTCGATCGCTTGCTAAAGGCAGGGGTCAACGCCGAAAGCCTCGACCGCTGCACCTATGCCGAAGAAGACCTGTTCTATTCCTATCGCCGCTCCACCCACCGCAAGGAAGCGGATTATGGCCGGCAGATATCGGCAATCATTCTGGAGGACATCTGATGGCGCTGCATTTCGAACGCTCCGAGTTTGACGCCCGCCGCGACCGGCTGGTCATCGAGATGGCGGAGAAGAAGCTCGACGCGATCCTGATGTTCGCGCAGGAAAGCATGTACTGGCTGACCGGTTACGACACCTTCGGCTTCTGCTTCTTCCAGTGCCTCGTCATGAAGGCCGACGGCTCGATGGTTCTGCTGACGCGCTCGGCCGATCTGCGCCAGGCCAGGCACACCTCGACCATCGAGAACATCGTCTTGTGGACGGACCGCGATGGCGCGAACCCGACGCTCGACCTTCGCAACCTGCTGAACGACCTGGACCTTCTCGGTGCCCGCATCGGCATCGAATATGACACGCATGGCCTTACCGCCTACAATGGCCGCCGGCTGGACGAACAGCTCCAGACCTTCGGCCAGATCGTCGACGCCTCGGGCATCATCAGCCGGCTGCGCCTGTTCAAGAGCCCGGCCGAAATCAAGAAGGCCGAAAAGGCCGCCAATCTCGCCGACGACGCGCTCGATGCCGGCTTGAAGCTCATCAAGCAGGGTGCGGACGAAGGTGCGATCCTTGCCGCCATGCAGGGCGCGATCTTCGAAGGCGGCGGCGATTATCCCGCCAACGAATTCATCATCGGCTCGGGCTCCGACGCGCTGCTCTGCCGCTACAAGGCCGGCCGCCGCAAGCTCAACAAGAACGACCAGCTGACACTGGAATGGGCCGGCGTCTTCCACCATTACCACGCTGCCATGATGCGCACCGTGCTGACCGGCAAGGTTTCCAAACGCCATCAGGAACTGTTCGACGCTTCCCGCGACGCGCTCATCGCCGTGGAAAAGGCGATGACGCCCGGCAACACTTTCGGCGATGTCTTCGACGCCCACGCCAAAGTCATGGAAGCACATGGCCTGACCAAGCACCGGCTCAACGCCTGCGGCTATTCGCTCGGCGCGCGCTTCACTCCGTCCTGGATGGACATGCCGATGTTCTACCAGGGCAATCCCGAACCGATCGCGCCCAACATGACGCTGTTTGCCCATATGATCATCATGGATTCAGAAACCGAAACCGCGATGACGCTCGGGCGTACCTACCTGACGACGGATTCCCAACCGAAGCCGCTTTCGCGCCATGATCTCGACTTGATCGTGAAGTGAATCCGCTGGTGAAGATGGTTGCGCGTATATCGCCGGGGAGTTCGAGAACAATGAGGCGATTGCCGGCAAGCGCTCTGTCCCTGCTCGCAGTCGCCGCGCTGACCGCCTGCACCAGCACGCAGGATGTTCTTGAGCCGTCGGCAATATCTGCCCAGCAACAGCAGGGCGCAACCGCGGGCCAGCCTTCCCCGACCGGAACGACCACGCCTCAGCCGTCGTCGCCGACGGCGCCGTCCCCCGCGCCGGCAGGTACCACTGCGGCCATCCCCACCAACGCCCGCATCCAGATTGCGCCGATCGTCGGCGCAAGCGTCGAGGCCGCGACCCCGCTGACCGAACGGCTGGCAAGCCGTGCCCGCCAACGGGGCATCCGCCTTGCCGGCGGGTCGGACGGATCGGCGACTCATATCCTCAAGGGTTATTTCTCGGCGCTTACAGAGGGCAAGGAAACGACCGTGGTCTATGTCTGGGACGTATACGATCCCGCAGGCACGAGGCTGCACCGCATCAACGGCCAGCAGAAGGTTCAGGTGACGGGGGGCGACGGCTGGTCGTCGGTTCCGGCAACCGCCATGCAGGCCATCGCCGACACGACGGTCGATCAATTGGCCACGTGGCTGGCCGGCTCCACGGGGTGATCCTGTTGCGATGAAGCACCGTTTCTTTGGAATATCCGACGAAATAATCCGACGCCGCTTGCAATAGCGGCGCAGCCCGCTAAAAGCCCGATGAAATCCTTCACCAGGAACGGTGCATGAAACTCTTCGCAGGCAATTCCAATCGGGTCCTGGCTGAGGCGGTCGCCCGCTATTTGAACGTGCCGATCGGCAAGGCGAGCGTTCGGCGCTTCGCCGACCAGGAAATCTTCGTCGAAATCCAGGAGAATGTGCGCGGCGAGGATGTGTTCATCCTGCAGTCGACCTCCTTCCCCACCAACGATCATCTGATGGAACTTCTCATCATGATCGACGCGTTCATGCGCTCCTCGGCGCGGCGCATCACGGCGGTCATTCCCTATTTCGGCTACGCAAGACAGGATCGCCGTGCATCGGGCCGCACGCCGATCTCGGCCAAGCTCGTCGCCAACATGATCGCACGTGCCGGCGCCAACCGCGTCCTGACGCTCGATCTTCATGCCGGCCAGATCCAGGGCTTCTTCGACATCCCGACCGATAACCTCTTCGCCGTGCCGGTCATGGCGCGCGACGTGAAGGCCAAGTACAAGCAGCTCAACAACGTCATGGTCGTCTCGCCGGACGTTGGCGGCGTGGTTCGCGCCCGCGCGCTGGCCAAGCGCATCGATGCCCAGCTCGCCATCGTCGACAAGCGCCGCGAGCGCCCGGGCGAATCCGAAGTCATGAACGTCATCGGCGACGTGCGCGGCAAGGACTGCCTGCTGATCGACGACATCGTCGATTCGGGCGGCACGCTCTGCAACGCGGCCGACGCGTTGCTGGCCAATGGCGCGACCAGCGTCACCGCCTACATCACCCACGGCGTGCTCTCGGGTGGTGCTGCTGCCCGCATTGCCGGCTCGAAGCTCCAGGAACTGGTCATCACCGATTCGATCCAGCCGACCTCGACCATCGATGCCGCGCAGAACATCCGCGTCGTCTCGATCGGCGATCTCATCGGCGAAGCAATTTCGCGCACGGCAACGGAAGAATCGGTTTCCAGCCTGTTCGATTGAGTTTCGGCAACGATTTCCCGAAACCTGATTTCGGGAAATCGATTCAGGAACAGGCAGATAGGCTGTCGTCCTGATTCTATTGTGACGGATGAGGCTTCGGCTCTCGAGCCCTACACAAGCGTCCACACCATCCCGGCCAGTGCCGCCGCAACCAGCACAGCGATCATGTTGGCATGCCATCTGATCAGCGCGACGCCTGCGGCAATTGCGATGACGCCTGCAGCTATATCCAGTGACGAAAAATCCGGCACCGGCAGCGTGAACGGTCCAACCTTCCATTCGCCGACATGGCCGAACAGCACATGCAGCGAAAACCACACTGCCAGATTGGCGATGATGCCGACGACCGCAGCGGTGACCGCACTGAGCGCGCCGGCAAGCCAGCGGATGTTGCGCACGGTCTCGACAAATGGCGCACCGACAAAAATCCACAGGAAGCACGGCACGAAGGTGAACCACAGGGTGACCAGCGCACCTTCCAGCCCACCAATCAGCGGCTCGAAACCGGAAAGGCGCGCGCCGCCGAGAAAGCCGACGAACACCAGCACCAAAATGAGAGGCCCCGGCGTGGTCTCGGCAAGGCCGAGCCCGGTCAGCATCTCGTCTGGCTTCAGCCAGCCATGAACCTCCACGGCCTGCTGCGCGACATAGGCCAGCACCGCATAGGCACCACCGAAAGTGACGGCCGCCATCTTCGAAAAGAACAGCGACTCTGCTGCAAAGACATTCGCCCCGCCGAGCGTTATGTGCAGAACCGCCAGCGGCACTAACCAGATCGCCAGCCAGACGGACAGCGTCATCAGGAAACGACGCCAGCTTGGCCGCGTCCAGTCCGGCATGACGGCAACGGGAATAGATGCTTCCTGCTCATCATCAGGAATTGGCTGTCTGGCAGTGAAAAAATGGCCCACCGCTCCGCACAGCGCCGCAACCGCGATGATCACCGGAAACGGCGCCTTCAGAAAGGCGATGGCGACAAATGCCGCCACGGCCAGCGCGACCATGAAACCGCCCTTCAGCGCCCGCTTCGAAACCTTGATCAGCGCCTCCAGAACGACCGCCAGCACGGCAGCCTTCAACCCGAACAGCAGGCCCTGAACCAGCGGCACGTCGCCAACCGTCATATAGATCGCCGACAGCAGCGTGATGACGACGGCCCCCGGCAGCACGAACAGCAGCCCGGCGACCAGCCCGCCGCGAACCCCATGCAGCAGCCAGCCCGAATAGGTTGCAAGCTGCATCGCCTCCGGCCCCGGCAGGAGCATGCAGTAGTTCAGCGCATGCAGAAATCGCGGCTCGTCGAGCCAGCGCTTTTCGTCGACCAGTATCCGGTGCATCAGCGCGATCTGCCCGGCAGGCCCACCGAATGACAGCAGGCCGATCTTGGCAAAAACCTTCGTCGCTTCGGCGAAGGTCGGCGCTGGCAACTCGAAATCCAGCTCCGACACGACTGCGTTCTCAACCATCGTCATGCTGCCGCCGGCCAGTTGTGGCGCTCGTCGGCTGCATGCCTGCACCAGCCATACATTGCATCATAGATGACCATGCCTTTTTCCAGCTGCCGCAGATCATCCTGCTCGGTTGCTGAAAGTCCAAGCGAGACCGCCAGGAGACCCGCCGCCTGTGGCTCGATATCCAGCCGGGCCGTGTCCGCACCGCGCACTATCCGCGCCAGATGGAGAAGCGGCGCATCGGAAAGGCCGAACTCCGCAATGAGCGTGTCGAATGTGCAGCCCTCCCCGCGATGCGAATAATGGACATCCTGGATATCATAAGGAATCGCTCCGATTTCTTCGGCGACATCCTTCACCCATTCCGCTGCAACAAAATGAAAAACCGCGAATGGATCGATAAACCGCCGGATAAGCCAAGGACAGCCTATACGGTCGATCTTTGGCCGCTCCCGCGTCACCCAGACGCTTGGTCCGGCGGCAACATCGATACCGGTCCCGGCGCGGGCGACCAGAACGCCCCCGGCCTCTTCATAAGCGTCAATGCCGCCGTCAAGGATCGCGACGTCGGCCCCGGCACGGGCAAGCCCTGCAGCCGCTATCTCGCTGACATTGTGCCCATGCGTGCAATAGACGACGATCTGCTTTCCGTCGTGAAACTCCGGCGACCATTCCGCGATCTTCATATGATCGCGCCATACCGCCGCCGCTATGCGCGTCGGCGACTCCTTGAAAACGGACTCGCGGCGCACATCGACGACATGCGGAAACCGGTCGGTTCCGATCAAGGCGATAAGGTCTTGGGCTGAAATTCTTCGTGGCATGGTATCCTCCGCATGCAGCAGCGAAGGCGGAGCTTGGGCATTGCGCCTCAAACGGGGAGTCCACCATGCCCCCGGTAAATCGACATTATTCCCACTTTGGCATCGCTTCAACCGGATTATCGTCTTTCGATCGATTGCACGCCACGACTTGCTGCTTTCGCCAAGAGGCTTTAGGGGAGGGTTCGAAAAGATTTGCGAACCGCGCGGCCTGTCGTTGACCAGAAGCCTGTCACCGCCGCGCTTACGATGAAAGCCTGACTTGATGACCGACTTTGAACTGATGGCGCCCGCGCTGGCTGCCGCACTCGCATCGCGTGGATACGAGACCCTCACCCCCGTCCAGCGCGCCATGCTGACCCCGGAGGCGCGCGACGCCGATCTTCTGGTGTCGGCGCAGACCGGCTCCGGCAAGACGGTTGCCTTCGGCATCGCGATTGCCCCGACGCTGCTCGAAGGGCGCGAACGCTTTGGCGCCGCCGGCCTGCCACTTGCCTTGATCGTCGCGCCGACGCGCGAACTGGCCTTGCAGGTTCGCCGCGAGCTCGAGTGGCTCTATCGCGAAACCGGTGCCCGCATCGGCTCCTGCGTCGGCGGCATGGACATGCGCACTGAGCGACGGGCCCTGGCAGACGGCGCGCACATCGTCGTCGGAACACCCGGCCGCCTGCGCGACCACATCACGCGCGGCTCGCTGGATATCTCCGAGCTTCGCGCCGTCGTGCTCGACGAGGCCGACGAAATGCTCGATCTCGGCTTCCGCGACGATCTCGAATTCATTCTCGCCGCCGCTCCGGCTGAACGCCGCACGCTTCTGTTCTCGGCAACCGTTCCAAACCAGATCGCGCAGCTTGCCAAGCGCTTCCAGCGCGACGCCCATCGCATCACCGCTGAGGGCGAAAGCGACCAGCACAGCGACATCGAATACCAGCAGATCCTGGTGGCCGCCGCCGATCGCGAAAACGCCATCATCAACACGCTGCTGTTCTTCGATTCCCAGAACACCATCGTCTTCTGCCACACACGCGAAGCCGTGAAGCACCTAACCAGCCGCCTTTCCAATCGCGGCTTTGCCGTGGTTTCGCTGTCGGGCGAACTCAGCCAGGCCGAACGCACCAACGCGCTGCAGTCAATGCGCGACGGCAGGGCGCGCGTCTGCGTGGCGACCGACGTCGCGGCGCGCGGCATCGACCTGCCCAATCTCGGCCTGGTCATTCATGCCGATCTGCCAACCAACCCCGACACGCTCCTCCACCGCAGCGGCCGCACCGGGCGCGCCGGCCGCAAGGGCATCTGCACGCTGATCGTGCCGCTTCACCGCCGCGGCGCTGCCAGCCGCGTGCTGAAACTGGCGAAGTTAACGGCGCGCACCGTGCCCGCACCGACCGCCAGCGACATCGAGCGTCACAATCGCGAGCAAATCCTTGAAGACCCGGCACTTTCGGTCGCTCCGACCGAGGATGAGGTCGCTTTCGTCGCAGAGCTGATGAAGGCACACGGCGCCGAAAACATCGCTGCCGCCTATCTGCGGCTGCAGCTTGCCGCGCGCCCTGCCCCTGAAGAGCTGATGGACGCGCCGACGCACTTTGCCGAGCGCGCACCGCGTGGCGAAGGCCGTGGCGATGCCGCCCCGCGCGACCGCAGCGACTTCGACAATGGCGTCTGGTTCCGCGTCACCGTCGGCCGCAAGCATCGTGCCGAGCCGCGCTGGCTGCTGCCGATGATCTGCAAGGCCGGCCACATCACCAAGCGTGCGGTCGGCTCGATCAAGATCAACGACACCGACAGCCATTTCGAGATCGCCGGCGACAAGGCAAATAGCTTCTGGGCGGCGGTCAAGGAGACCGGCACCGGCGAAAAGGGCGTGACGATCCAGAAGATTGACGGCAAGGCCCCTGCCCCCGAAGCTGCAGCCGCCCCTTCCTGGAACAACGAGAAGAAGGGCAAGTTCAAGCCCAACAAATCCAAGCCCAGAACCGAGGGTTTTTCAGGCGAGCCGCCGCACAAGAAGCCGAAGAAGAAGTTCAACAAGGCAAAACCCGCCTGAGAACGGCGATTTCGCGCCAAACCTTGCGCTTAGATGTACCTTCGGCTATAGAGCCGCCACCCGCGTAGACACCCTTGGAGGCAACGCGGGCGAGGGCCGCGAAATTCGCGGCTTTCGACATTTTCGGCACCCGCCGTCGCGGTATCCGGAGATGCTCCATAACACGAAAGGAAATGCCATGAGCCACGATACTTATGAGCTCAAGGCCGAAGCTCGCGAACAGGTCGGTAAGGGGTCCGCCCGTGCAGTTCGCCGCAACGGTAAAGTGCCTGCAGTTATTTACGGCGACAAGCAGCCTCCCCTGGCGATCGCCCTGTCCTACAAGGACATCTACTACAAGATCCACGGCGGCGGTTTCAAAACCACCATCGCGACGATCGACCTTGACGGCAAGAAGATTCAGGTCCTGCCGAAGGATTACCAGCTCGACCCGGTCCGCGATTTCCCCATGCATGTGGATTTCCTGCGCGTCGGCAAGAACACCGAAGTCAACGTCAACGTTCCGGTTCACTTCACCAATGAAGAGAAGTCGCCCGGCATCAAGCGCGGCGGCGTTCTCAACATCGTTCGCCATGACGTGGAATTCCACTGCCCGGCCAATGCGATCCCGGAATTCATCGAAGTCGACCTCACCGGTCTCGACATCGGCGATTCGGTTCACATCTCGGCCATCAAGCTGCCCAAGGACGTGAAGCCGGTCATCTCCGATCGCGACTTCACCATCGCGACCGTTGCCGCACCTGCTGGCCTCAAGAGCGAAGACAACGCAGCTGAAGCCGCGGCCGAGACCCCGGCCGAGACCGAGGCTGAAACCGAAGAGTAATCTTCGAGGCTCCGGAGGGCCGCATCGATGCTGCTTTTTGCAGGTCTCGGCAATCCGGGTGCCAAATATGCCAACAACCGGCATAATGTCGGCTTCATGGCGGCGGAGGCAATCGCCCGCCGCCATGATTTTTCGCCCTGGTCGAAGAAATTCCAGGGCCTGATCGCCGAAGGCAAGCTCGACGGCGAAAAAGTCATCCTCCTGAAGCCCCAGACCTTCATGAACCTGTCCGGCCAGTCAGTCGGCGAGGCGCTACGCTTCTACAAGCTCCAGCCTTCTGATCTCACCGTCTTCTACGACGAGTTGGACCTTGTTTCCGGCAAGGTGCGGGTGAAGACCGGCGGCGGCGCTGGCGGCCACAACGGCATCCGCTCGATCGACCAGCACATCGCCAGGGATTACCGCCGCGTGCGCATCGGCATCGGCCATCCGGGCGTCAAGGAAATGGTGCACAACCATGTGCTCGGCGACTTCGCCAAAGCCGACAGCGAATGGCTGGACGTGCTTCTGGACTCAATAGCGGACAACGCCCCTTTGCTCATCAAGGGCGACGAAAGCGGCTTCATGAACCGCATCACGCTGGCACTGCGCGACAAGCTGCAGCCGACCGGCGCAGAAGACGCGCCGCCGCCGAAGGCACCAAAGGCCCAAAGCCACATCAGGCAAGCCCGCAAGCCGCAGGCTCCGGTTGCAAAAATTCCCGAAAGCGGCCCGATGGCCGCCATGCTGAAGAAGTTGTTCGGCGGCAAAGAGTGACTTTGCCCGGCTACGCACCGGCAGTCACTTCTGCATAGCGTTCAAACGGCGCGATGGCCTGATTTCTTGAAGCAATCTCCCATTATCGCTATATTTCTCACGAACCTCGTGTTTTCGTGAGATTTGAGCCATGAAAAACTTGACCATATCGCTGAAAGAAGAGCTGCTGCAGGACACCAGAGTGAACGCAGCCAAGGCTGGCAAGAGCATGTCGCAATATGTCGCCGACTTGCTGGAGCGGGAAACCTCCCAGGAAACCACCAAAGCAGACGAGATAAAGCGCCGGCTGGAGGCTTTGCAGCGTGTCTTCGACGGGCCTAAGTGGGATATAACCGAAAACGGACGTATGCCCACCGCCGAAGAACGCAATGCCCGCCGCTAGGACATTTATCGACAGCACGACATTTCTGTATTCGATCCAGCTCAGGGAAATAGAAGAACGCGAACGCGCCAGGAACTGGTTGGTGTCGTTGACCAGGGCAGACGCGGGAGTGACCAACCTGCAGGCCCTAAACGAAGTCACCAGCGTACTTACTCGAAAGGCTGGGAAATTCGATCACGCCGACCCATTCGATCAAGTCGACAGTTTTGCCGATTTCGGCTCAACAGCTATAGGACTAGCCACTGTAGTCGAGGCACGGCGCATCTGTCAGCGCTACCATTTCTCCTGGTGGGACTGCCTTCTCCTCGCCTCAGCGCTCGAACTGGGCTGCAAATACTTCCTTTCCGAGGATTTGAAGGACGGTCAGGTCATCGAAGGCTTGACGATCATCGACCCTTTCGCCCATAGCCCTGAGCAAATCTTGGTTTCTCGATAAGGCTTTATCATCATGGGTTTCAAATGCGGCATCGTCGGTCTGCCCAACGTAGGCAAATCGACGCTTTTCAACGCGCTCACGCGCACGGCTGCAGCACAGGCCGCCAACTACCCCTTCTGCACCATCGAGCCGAATACCGGCGAAGTGGCCGTGCCCGATCCGCGCCTGAAGAAGATCGCCGACGCCGCGAAGTCGAAGGAGATCATCCCGACCCGCATCTCCTTCGTCGACATCGCCGGCCTCGTGCGCGGCGCCTCGAAGGGCGAAGGCCTTGGCAACCAGTTCCTCGCCAACATCCGCGAGGTCGACGCCATCGTGCATGTGCTGCGCTGCTTCGAGGATGACGACATCACCCATGTCGAGGGCCGCATCGACCCGGTCGCCGACGCCGAGACCGTCGAAACCGAGCTCATGCTCGCCGACCTCGAAAGCCTCGAGCGCCGCATCGTCCAGTTCCGCAAGCGCGCCGGCAGCAAGGACAAGGAAGCGCTGACCATCCTGCCGATGATGGAGCAGGCGCTTGCCTTGCTGCAGGAAGGCAAGCCCGCGCGCATGCTGCTCAAGGGCATCGCGGCGGAAGACCTCGCCATCCTGCAGGGCCTCAACCTCCTGACCTCGCACCCCGTCCTCTATGTCTGCAACGTCTCGGAAGCCGAGGCTGCGACCGGCAACGAGCACACGAAGGCCGTGGAGAAGATGGCAGCCGCGCAAGGTGCCGGCACCGTCGTTATCTCGGCAGCGATCGAGGCCGAAGTCGCCCAGCTTCCCGACGAAGAAGCTCAGGAGTTCCTCGCCGATCTCGGCCTCGAGGAACCCGGCCTGGATAAGCTTATCCGCGCCGGCTACGACCTCCTGCACCTGATCACCTATTTCACCGCCGGCCCCAAGGAAACGCGCGCCTGGACCATCCAGAAGGGCACCAAGGCGCCGCAGGCCGCCGGCGTCATCCACACGGACTTCGAACGCGGCTTCATTCGCGCCCAGACCATCGCCTACAATGATTTCGTCACGCTTGGCGGCGAAGTGCCGGCCAAGGAAGCCGGCAAGGCCCGCGACGAAGGCAAGGAATATGTCGTGCAGGACGGCGACGTTCTGATGTTCAAGTTCAACACCTGATCGCAGCGATGTAACGCCGATACCCAATTCTTGACGCATTGAACGCCGAGGTCTACGGCGTTCACTTAAACCAAGCGTCGGCTTCTAACGCGCTTTCTCTCAAGAAACGGAGCCCAGCGATGATCAAGGCCTTTGTCCTCGACAATGATCGCCTGCGCCCCGTGGACGATCTCGAGGCGAACAAGGATGCGGTGATCTGGGCCGATCTCGTTGTCCCCACCAAGGAAGAAGAGGTGGAAGTCGAGAAGTGGCTCGGCGTTGGCGTACCGACGCGCGAGGAGATGGAGGAGATCGAGATTTCCTCGCGCCTCTACATCGAGAACGGCGCCTACTTCATGACCGCCACGCTGCCGGCGAAGACGGATGAGGATCATCCCATCATGTCGCCAGTGACCTTCGTGCTGTCGGGCAAACGACTGATCACCATTCGCTACCACGAACCACGTGCGTTCCAGACCTTTCCCTTGCGGGCCGAAAAAGTCACCATGGGCTGCACCAATGGCGAGACCATCCTCGTCAGTCTGCTCGAAGCGATCGTCGACCGCCTTGCAGACGTTCTGGAGCGTATCGGCCACGACATCGACACCATTTCGCATGGCATCTTCCAGTCATCCGAAAAGAACGCCTCCAAGCGCGACCACGACTTCAAGAAGGTGCTGCAGGCCATCGGCCGCAAGGAGGAACTGACCTCCAACATCCGCGAAAGCCTGATGACGCTTCAGCGGCTCTCAGGGTTTCTCGGCAATGTCACCATGCAGGCCAAGAGCAAGGATGTGCGCGCCCGTGTCAAAACGCTGTCGCGGGACGTCTCGTCACTGACCGACCACGCCTCGTTCCTGTCCAACAAGATCACCTTCCTGCTCGACGCCACGCTGGGCATGATCAACATCGAGCAGAACGGCATCATCAAGATCTTCTCGGTGGCTGCCGTGGTCTTCCTGCCGCCGACGCTCGTCGCCTCCATATACGGCATGAATTTCGACATCATGCCCGAACTGAAATGGCTTCTCGGCTATCCCTTTGCGCTTTGCCTGATGGTCCTGTCGGCCATCCTGCCCTACCTCTATTTCAAGCGGCGCGGCTGGCTGTAACAACCGTAAGGCACCTGTGGCGCCACGCCCGGCCTTGCCGGGGGTGACGAGAATTGGCACTATGAAAGTTCAAGCCTGAACAGGATTGCGGCATGACCACCAAGAAATGGGCCTATGAGGATTTCCCCGAAGGCGGCTCGATCGACCTCGGCACGAAAATTGTCACCGCAGCCGAGATCATAGAATTCGCCGGCGAATTCGACCCTCAGCCGATGCACCTTGATGAGGAAGCAGGCAAGGCGAGCATTCTCGGTGGCCTTTCCGCCTCCGGCTGGCACACCTGCGCGATGTTCATGCGCATGATGTGCGATGCCTTCCTGCTCGACTCCACCTCGCAAGGCGCGCCCGGCATTGAATATGCCCGCTGGAAGAAGCCGGTGCTGGCCGGCGACACGCTGACCGGCCGCAGCTCCGTCCTTGCCAAGCGGCTATCGAAATCGCGGCCGACGCTCGGCTTCGTCACCTGCCGTCACGAACTCTTCAACCAGAAGGGCGAAAGCGTGATCGAACTGGAAAACACCGGGATGTTCCTGACGCGTGAGGGCACGGCATGACGCTGGACGAATTCCTCGGCATCGGCACCACGGTCACGCTCGGCTCGCACAGATTCGAGCCCGAAGCCATCAAGGCTTTTGCCGCCAAGTACGACCCGCAGCCTTTTCACATGGATGAGAAGAAGGCCGAGAACAGCGTGTTCGGCAGGCTCTGCGCCTCCGGCTGGCACACCACCGCGACCTGGATGCGCTACAATCTTGAACAGCAGGCGCTGGCAGACGGTAAATGGGACGGCCCCGGCCCTAAGCCGGAATTCGGCCCCTCACCCGGCTTTAAGAACCTGAAATGGCTGAAGCCGGTCTATGCCGGCGAAACAGTAACCTTCACCCGCACCGGCTTGAGCCATAGGCCGGTCGCCAGCCGTCCCGGATGGCGGCTCGTGACCATACGCGCCGACGCCTTCGATTCGACCGGCGACAAGGTTCTTGAGTTCGAAAGCGCGGTTCTGGTGAAGGCGGATTGAGAACTATTTAGGGCTCGGCGCTGCCGCGACCTTCTCCCCAATCGTATATAGCGCGGCCCACCCCACTCCGTCTCGGCTTCGCCGAGCCACCTCTCCCCCTAAAAAGGGGAGAGGAAGGGTGCCAAGCCTTGCGGCCGGCGTTTCCTCTCCCCCCGTCGATCGGGGGAGAGGTGGCTCGGCGAAGCCGAGACGGAGTGGGGGTCGAACTCTATTTGCAATCGGGATGAGCGGCAGCGCCAACCTCCCAAAGCCTCAATGCCCGTCGAATGAGACCAGCGTCCTCACCGGCACGTCCAGCGCCTCCAGCTTTGCCCGGCCGCCGAGTTCCGGCAGGTCGATGACGAAGCAGGCAGCGACGATGTCGGCGCCCATCTGGCGCAGCAGCTTCACCGCGCCCTCAGCCGTGCCACCGGTGGCAATCAGGTCGTCGACGAGGATAACCTTCTCACCGGCCGTGACGGCGTCCTTGTGCATCTCCATCTCGTCCAGCCCGTATTCCAGGCTGTAGGCCACCCGCACGGTCTCGTGCGGCAGCTTTCCCTTCTTGCGGATCGGAATGAAGCCTGACGAGAGTTGGTGCGCCATCGCCCCGCCAAGGATGAAGCCGCGCGCCTCGATCCCGGCGATCTTGTCGATCTTCGAGCCGGCATAGGGGTGCACCAGCTCGTCTATGGCGCGCCGGAAAGCCCGCGCATTGCCGAGCAGCGTGGTGATGTCGCGAAACATGATGCCCGGCTTGGGATAGTCCGGAATGTTGCGGATCGCGGAGATCAAGGTTTCTTCGAGGGAGGATTTCATGAGATTGTTCCGTTGAGGCTTAGAGCATCGGACCGAAAAGTGGTTACCGGTTTTCGGAATATTCCGATCCTCATTCAAAGTGCTTGATCGTCCTTTGTGCGTCCGAACGGACGCACGGCGATCTAGTTGTGCGACCGTGCGGACAAAAAGAAAAGGGCGCTCTCAGCGCCCTCTTCCAGATTTGATTTTGCCGTGACCACGCTTAGTGGGCGACGCCCGACCAGACCTTGCGCTTGGTCAGGTAGACCAGCGCTCCGAACAGCAGCAGGAAGGCCATGACTCGGAAGCCGGTCTGCTTGCGCGCTTCCAGATGCGGCTCGGCGGCCCACATCAGGAAGGCGGAAACGTCGCGCGAATACTGGTCGACCGTCTGCGGCGCGCCATCGTCATAGGTGACCTGGTCATCCGAGATCGGCTTGGCCATGGCCAGCGACTTGCCGGCAATGAAATATGGGTTGTAGTGCGTGCCCTCGGCAATCTGCATTCCCGCAGGCGGCTGCTCGTCAAAGCCCGTCAGCAGTGCGTGAATATAGTCCGGGCCGGCTTCGGCATACTGCGTGAATATGTCGAAGATGAAGGTCGGGAACCCACGCTCCACGCCGCGCGCCTTGGCGATCAGCGAGAAGTCCGGCGGTGCAGCACCACCGTTTGCAGCGGCAGCCGCAGCGTGGTTCGGGAACGGCGAAGGGAAGTGATCGCTGGGGATCGCCTTGCGCGTGAACATCTCGCCATCGGCGTTGGGGCCGTCCTGCACTTCGTATTCGGCAGCGAAAGCCTTCACCTGGGCCTCGGAATAACCGAGATCTTCCAGCGTGCGGAAAGCCACCAGCTCCATCGAATGACAGGCCGAGCAGACTTCCTTGTAGACCTTCAGGCCGCGCTGGAGCTGGGCCTTGTCGTAGGTACCGAACGGACCTGCGAACGACCACTTTTCCTGCGTAGGCTTGTGGATCGGGAAATGGGTCGGCTCAGCCTCGTTGTGGCCTTCCTCGGCGGCGATGGCGGCACCGAAAGCGCCGGCAACGACCAGTCCGAACACAGCCAATCCAGTGAGAATCTTTTTCATGCGAACATTCCTCTCAAGATTCTCGCTCAGCCCTTGGTTTCCGGCGATGCCGCAGCACCCGCAGGGTGACCCGAGCCGGACTTGTTCTTCTCAAGCACCGCTTCGGTGATCGAGTTCGGCAACCGCCGCGGCGTCTCGATCAGGCCGAGAACCGGCATGATGACGAGGAAGAACGCGAAGTAGTAAAGCGTCGAGGCCTGGGCCAGTGCCACATAGGTGCCTTCCGCGGGGCGCGAACCGAGCCAGCCGAGGAAGATGGCATTGGCAACGAACAGCCAGAAGAACAGCTTGTACCATGGGCGATAGACGGCCGAACGAACCTTCGACGTATCCAGCCACGGCACGAAGAACAGGACCGCGATGGCGCCGAACATGGCCAGCACGCCGCCGAGCTTCGAGTCGATCGGACCGATGTTGAAGGTGATGGCGCGCAGGATCGCGTAGAATGGCAAGTAGTACCATTCAGGCACGATATGGGCCGGCGTCTTCAGCGAGTCGGCAACGATGTAGTTGTCGGGGTGGCCGAGATAGTTCGGGATGTAGAAGACGAAGTAGGCGAACACGGCGAGGAACACGACCATGCCGAACGCATCCTTGATGGTCGCATAGGGCGTGAAGGCCACGGTGTCGGTCTTCGACTTGATCTCGATGCCGGTCGGGTTGGTCTGGCCGACCACATGCAGCGCCCAGATATGAAGAATGACGACGCCGGCGATCATGAAGGGCAGCAGGTAGTGCAGCGCAAAGAAGCGATTCAGCGTCGGATTGTCGACGGCGAAGCCACCAAGCAGAAGCTGCTGGATCCACTCGCCCACCAGCGGAATGGCGGTGAAGAAGCCGGTGATGACGGTGGCGCCCCAGAAGGACATCTGGCCCCAAGGCAGCACGTAGCCCATGAAACCGGTCGCCATCATCAGGAGGTAAATGATGCAGCCGAGAATCCAGAGCAGCTCACGCGGCGCCTTGTACGAGCCGTAGTAGAGGCCGCGCATGATGTGGATGTAGACCGCAATGAAGAACATCGAAGCGCCATTGGAATGCAGGTAGCGCAACAGCCAGCCCGAATTCACGTCACGCATGATCTTTTCGACCGACTGGAAAGCCAGCGTCGTGTCTGCCGCATAGTGCATGGCCAGCACAATGCCGGTCAGGATCTGCGCGCCCAGCATCAGCGAAAGGATGCCGCCGAAGGTGTAGGCATAGTTCAGGTTACGCGGAACCGGAAAAGAGACGAACGAATCATGGATGAGGCGCGGCAATGGCATGCGCGCGTCGAACCAGCGTTCGATGCCTGTTTTTGGCGAATAGGTCGAGTGTCCACCGCTCATGGATTAAGTTCCCTCTGCCTTAGCCGATCCGGATCGAAGTGTCGGAAATGAACGAGAATACCGGGATCGCCATGTTCTCAGGCGCCGGTCCTTTGCGAATGCGCCCGGCCGTATCGTATGCCGAGCCGTGGCACGGGCAGAACCAGCCGCCATATTCACCCTGCTCGCCGAGCGGGATGCAGCCAAGATGGGTGCAGACCTGAACCATCACCATCCAGGCTTCCTTGCCCGGCACGGTGCGGTTCGCGTCGGTCGCGGGCGCGTCGCTGGCCAGATTGGCGTTGCGCGCAAGCGGGTCCTTGAGGTCGCTAAGGCTGACGGCCTCGGCATCCTTCATTTCTTTTTCCGTGCGGTTGCGGATAGCCACCGGCTTGCCGCGCCACTTGACCGTCAGCGACATGCCCGGCGTCAGCGACGAAACGTCGACCTCGACCGAGGAGGCTGCAAGCGTCGAGGCGTCGGGGCGCATCTGATCGATGAACGGCCAGGCGACCGCACCAGCGCCAACGACGCCGGCCATGCCGGTCGCCACATAAAGAAAATCACGACGGGTTGGGTCGATCGTGTCGTTTGCGCTCACGAGATATGATCCTTTCGCCTTACCCACGCCGGCGGTCGAGCCATGTCCCCGCTCACTGTCGACAGCCCGCAACCGCATAGCGGAGCAGGCTGACGAATTCCTCCGGCATTTGGCACTCGGTTTATGCGCGAAGCCGGCTCTTGTCCAGACGGGACAAGGGGTCAGGGCAGATTGTCGCGGGTGGCTGTGGAGAGTCTATCAACAAGGTAGAAAACGGCACTCCCCGCCCGCCTCCTCGACATGCAGCAACGCTCCAGAGTATCGTCGCCGCCATGGTGACCGTGATCGATCGCGATGGCTGGGCCGAATCGCCGACCTTGTGGCACGGCGAGTTGCCGGGTACCGCATGCGGCTCACCGGTTTCGATAATCTTCAACAGCTCGGAAACGATCGGCAGCGGGCCAAGGCTGCACCGGCATCCTTATGCCGAAACCTTCATCATCCGGTCCGGCCGCGCCCGCTTCACGGTCGGTGACCAGCAGATCGAAGCACGGGCCGGCATGGTCCTTGTCGCACCGGCCAACACGCCGCACAAATTCGAAAACATCGGTCCCGACCTGCTGGAAACGATCGACATTCACGCCAGCGATAGTTTCATCACCGAATGGCTTGAATGAGCGCGCTCACATCGCCCCGAGCCTGACCAGCACTTCCTTCGGAATGGCGAGATCGCGGATCACGTCGTCATGGCGGCGCAGGCCGCAAAGCTCGCGCTGGATGAAATAGGCATGCACGGCCCGCGCCGCCGCTTTCAGCAGCTTCGGTCTCGTTGCCTCGTCGCCCTGGTGATCGCGCAGCAGCGCCAGCGCCTCCTCGGCGCGCTGTCCGGCGCGGCCGAGCGATACGGCCATTTCCGCCAGCATCTCGTGCTCGAGCACGTTGAAGCCTGTTTCCTGCGATGGATGCGAATACTTGCCGGGTGGACGAAGCGACATGACCGCCTACTCCGCGGCGAGCCGATCGGCCAGGAAGCCGCCCGACTGGCGCTTCCACAGCTGCGCATAAAGCCCGTCCCTGGCGATCAGCGCTTCATGCGTGCCTTCCTCGACAATCTTGCCATCATCCAGCACGATCAGACGATCAAGTGCTGCGATGGTGGAAAGCCGGTGAGCGATGGCGATGACGGTCTTGCCCTCCATCATCCGGTAGAGATTGTCCTGGATCGCCGCCTCGACTTCCGAATCGAGCGCCGAGGTCGCCTCGTCGAGAATGAGGATCGGCGCGTCCTTCAGCATCATGCGCGCGATGGCCACGCGCTGGCGCTGGCCGCCCGAGAGTTTTACGCCGCGCTCGCCGACATGGGCATCGTAGCCGCGCCTGTCCTTTGGATCGGAGACATCGACGATGAACTCATGCGCCGCCGCCCGCTCGGCGGCCTCCTCGATCTCGGCCTGCGTCGCCCCTTCGCGGCCATAGCCGATATTGTCGCGGATCGAGCGATGCATCAGCATCGCCTCCTGGCTGACCACGCCGAACTGCGCGCGCAGCGAGCCTTGCGTGACCGAGCGCAAATCATGCCCGTCGATAAGGATGCGGCCTTGCTCGACGTCGAACAGCCGCAGCGCCAGATTGACGATGGTCGTCTTGCCCGCCCCCGACGGGCCGATCAGCGCCACGCGCTCGCCCGGCCTGATATGCAGGTTCAGGTTTTCGATGACGCCGCCACCCTTGCCGTAATGGAAGGAGACGTTCTCGAAACGGATATCGCCCTTGGCGCGCGGCATGACGAGGGCATCCGCCGCATCCCGGATCGCCGGGCGCACCGAGATCGTGCGGGTGGCATCCTGCACGGTGGCGTAATTGCGGATCAGGCCGCTGATATTGAACATGATCCAGCCGGACATCTGGTTCAGCCGGAAGACAAGGCCGAGCGAGGCAGCGATGGCGCCGGTGGAAATGCCGCCACCGGTCCATTTGTAGATGCAGATCGCCGCCACCGATCCCATCATGAAGCCGTTCAGTATGGCGATCGAGCTGCGCACCAGCGTCACCGACCGCGTCAGCCGAACAACGGCGACCAGAAACCGCTCCAACCCGTCGCGGACATAGGCATGTTCGCGCCGCCCGCTGTCGAAGAGCTTCACCGCCATGATGTTGGTGAAGGCATCGACCAGCCTGCCGTTGAAGATCGAACGCTCGTCGGCCGTCGCGCGGCCGGCGCGGCGCATCTCAGGCAGTAGAAAATAGACGATCGCTCCATACAAAATGAACCAGACCGTCACCACAACGCCCATCAGCGGATCGACGGTTATCAAGATCGTCGTCGTCAGGATCATGAAGGTCAGGAACGCCCACATGGTCTGGAGCACGTTGACGATAAAATCGCCGACGGCCTCGCCGCCCTGCATGATCTTGGTCGCGATGCGCCCGGCAAAATCATTCTGGTAGAAATCGTAGGGCTGCTCGATGACGCGGCGGAATGCCTGCCAGCGCACCATCGAGAAAAACCCAGGCACGACCATCTGCTGCTCGACGATCGCGCCGCCGATCATCACCACGCTGCGCACCACCAGAAGCAGCGCCATGAGCCCCACCAGTTCCGGCCAGTGATCGGTCAGCAATGCCTGCGGGCTCGTTTTGTCGAGAAGGTCGATCAGCCAGCCGACGGACCAGTAGAGCGCGGCGTCGACCGCCCCACTCAGGCCGCCGACGATCAGGAGCAGGATGAACGGTCCCTTGGCCTGGCTGGCGAAATAAAGGATGAAGCGCCATGCATTGGCCGGCAGCACCTCGCGGTCGGTGTCCTGGAACGGATCGATCCAGCCTTCCAGCCTGCGCCACAGCCTGTCGCTAAAACCGCCGTCTTTCATTCGGCCGGCCTCGTCGCTTCGATCTGGTCTTCATGGAACAGGAAGCCGCCCGACTGGCGCTTCCACAGCCGCGCATAAAGCCCATCCATCTCGACCAGCTCATCATGCGTGCCCTGCTCGACGATGCGTCCGTCATCGAGCACCACCAGCCGGTCGAGGGCTGCGATGGTAGAGAGGCGGTGCGCAATGGCGATGACGGTCTTGTTCTGCATCAGCGCATGGAGATTTTCCTGGATCGCCGCTTCGACATCCGAATCGAGCGCCGACGTCGCTTCATCCAGCACCAATATAGGCGCGTCCTTCAGGAAAACACGGGCAATGGCGATGCGCTGGCGCTGGCCGCCCGACAGCTTCACGCCGCGCTCGCCGGCATAGGCGTCGTAGCCGGAGCGCTCATTGTTGTCGCGCAGCCGGCCGATGAACCCATGCGCCTCGGCCTTTCGTGCTGCCGCGATCACCTCGGCCTCGGTCGCGTCCGGCTTGCCGAGCTTGATATTGTCGCGCAGCGAGCGATGGAAAAGTGCGGTATCCTGGCTGACGACGCCGATATTGGCGCGCAGCGAATTCTGCGTCACCGTCGAGACATCCTGCCCGTCGATCAGGATCCTGCCGCCTTCGAGGTCGTAGAGCCGCAGCATCAGATTGACGAGCGTCGTCTTGCCGGCGCCGGACGGCCCGACCAGCCCAACCTTTTCGCCCGGCTTGACGACAAGATCGATGCCCTCGAGCACGCCGCCACCCTTGCCGTAGTGGAAGACGACATTCTCCGCGCGGATTTCGCCGCCCTTGACCACCAGGTCCTTCGCACCGGGCTTGTCGGTCAGCCCCAGCGGCTGCGAGATCAGCGCCTTGGAGTTTTCCAGCACGCCGAGATTTCGCAGGATGCCGTTGAGCTGCATCATCAGCCGCAGCAGCAGCATGTTGAGACGCAACACGAGGCTGAGCGTGAAGGCGACCGCACCGACCGTGATCGTGCCCTCGACCCACAGAAACACGGCAAAGCAGGCGATCGCCGTGATCATCACACCCGACAGCGCGGTCATGCTGATGCGCAGGCCGGTCAGCTTGCGCATGAACGGCCGCTGCGTCTCGACATAGATGTCGAAGCCGTTGCGGATGTAGCGGTCGTCGCCATCGGCGGCGAACAGCTTCAGCGTCAGCACATTGGAATAGGAATCGACGATCCGGCCATTGATCATCGAACCGGCCTCGGCCGTCGCCTCGGCATGCTTGCGTATCGACGGCAGGTAATGGCGGGCGACGAAGCCAAACGCCACGATCCAGATCACCACCAGCCCCGCCATCCTGAGATCGAGGCTGGCCACCAGCGCCAGCGTGGTGATCGTATAGATGATCATGAACCACACGACCTCGATGAAGCTTTCCATCAGGTCGCCCGTCGCCTGCCCCGCCTGCCACACCTTGGTGGCGATGCGGCCAGCGAAATCGTTCTGGAAAAACGCATAGGACTGGCGCGAGACATGGCGATGCGCCTGCCAGCGCACGAGATTGTAGAATCCCGGCGTGATGGTCTGCTCATCGATCAGGTCGGACAGCGCCTCGACGATCGTCCTCAGCACTAGGACGGTGACCAGCATGAACAGCAGCTGCATGCCGGCAGCGTCCCAGAGCCCCTGCCAGCTTCTGTTGCCAGACGCCTGATCGAGAATATCGACAAGGTGCCCGACAAAGTAGAAAAGCCCCGCTTCGACGAGCGGGGCTATTCCACCGATAACCAGCATGGCGAAGAAGGCGAGCTTTGCCTGGCCGACATAGTGCCAGATAAAGCCCCACACCGTCTCGGGTGGCCGAAGGCTCCGGGGCTCCCGAAACGGGTTCACCCAGCCTTCGAACATCTCATAGACGGCGCGCATGCTCATTCGGCGGCGAGACCCTTTCCTATGGGTCCATTCTCAACCGATTCGTCACTGGGCAGGAAGCCACCAGATTGCCGATTCCAGAGCTGCGCATAGAGCCCGCCGCGTGCGACGAGTTCCTCATGCGAGCCTTCCTCTATGACCCGGCCCTGATCCATGACGACCAGCCGGTCCATCGCGGCGATGGTGGAAAGCCGGTGGGCAATCGCGATCACTGTCTTGCCCTCCATCAGCCGGTAGAGGTTTTCCTGGATTGCCGCCTCGACCTCGGAATCGAGCGCAGACGTCGCCTCGTCGAGAATGAGGATCGGCGCATCCTTCAGCATAACGCGGGCAATGGCGATGCGTTGCCTCTGGCCGCCCGACAATTTCACGCCGCGCTCGCCGACATGAGCGTCGTAGCCCTTGCGTCCCTTCGGATCGGAGAGCCCGGCGATGAATTCGGCAGCCGAGGCGCGCCGCGCCGCTTCCACCATCATCTCATCGTCGGCGTCGGGACGGCCATAGAGGATATTGTCGCGCACCGAGCGATGCAGCAGCGACGTATCCTGCGTGACCATGCCGATCTCGGCGCGCAGCGAATCCTGCGCCACGGCCGAGATATCCTGGCCATCGACAAGGATGCGGCCGCTTTCCAGATCGTAGAAGCGCAGCAAAAGGTTCACCAGCGTCGACTTGCCCGCACCCGAGCGCCCGACCAGACCGACCTTCTCGCCCGGCCTGATCGTCAGCGACAGATGCTCGATGACGCCTTTGCCCTTGCCATAATGGAAGCCGATATTCTCGAACGCGATCTCGCCCTTGCTGACGACGATCTCCTTCGCACCGGGCTTGTCCTCGACAAGACGCGGCATCGAAATCGAGCCGATGCCGTCCTGCACCGTGCCGATATTCTCGAACAGGCCCGACACTTCCCACATGATCCATTGCGACATGCCCCACAGACGCAGCACCAGCCCGATGACGACGGCGACCGCGCCGATCGACACGGCCTCGCCGAGCCACAGCCAGATGGAGAGTGCTGTGACGGCGGTGAGCAGGATCGAGTTGAGGACGTAGAGAACGCCATAAAGCCCGGTGACCAGCCGCATCGAGCGGTAGACCGTCTCGAGGAAGCTCGACATGCCCTCGCGCGCAAAGGAGGCTTCACGCCGGCTGTGCGAAAACAGCTTCACCGTCTGGATATTGGTGTAGCTGTCGACGACGCGTCCCGTCATCACTGAACGCGCATCAGCCTGCTCTTCGGCCACCTTGCCGAGCCGGGGTATGAAATAGCGCAGCAGGATGACGTAGCAGACGAGCCAGATTGCCAGCGGCGCAGCCAGCCGCCAGTCGGCCGATCCGACGATGGCCAGCATGCCGAGGAAATAGACGATGACATAGTTCAGCACGTCGACCAGCTTGATCACGCATTCGCGCACGGCGAGCGCGGTCTGCATCAGCTTGGTGGCGATGCGGCCGGCGAACTCGTCCTGATAGAAGGTCATCGACTGCTTGAGCAGGTAGCGATGCACCTGCCAGCGGATACGCATGGGATAGTTGCCCATCAGCGTCTGCTGGTTGACCATCGAATTTATGAACACCGTGCCAGGCAACAGAAACAGCACGACGAAAGCCATCGCCGCCAGCTTCCAGCCCTCTGTCTGGAGGAACGTCTCGCGATTCTGTGCCGACAGCCAGTCGACGATCGAGCCGAGGAAGCCGAACATCCACACTTCGGCCAGCGCGACCAGCGCCGTCAGAACAGCCGAGACGGCAATGAAGGGCCACGATCCCTTGGTGTAATGGAGGCAGAAGGCCACCAGCGTCTTGGGCGGCTCGACCGGCTCCGCGGCGGGAAACGGATCTAACCTTTTTTCAAACCAGCGAAACATCGTTCATTCTCTGTTTGGTGCCTTTCCCGAAAAGCGGCGCGCCGTTCGGGCAAATCATTCGTAAAAGCAACAACTTGTAACATGCCCCGGAATCAATCCGCGATCATGTTACAGCGTTGCGTCATGCAGCGCGGCGAACCGATTCACCGCCATCATATTCGAGCGTCTCCTCACCGGCTTGATCGGGCTTGCCCGCCAGGGCGGGCCCGTTCTCCTCAATGTAGGGTGTCCGCGCGGATTCGCCGATATCTTCGGCGACCGCTCCTGCCACGGTCGTGGCAGGAGCCCGCCAGTCCCTGAGAGACCGCAACGCCGAAGCAATGCGATCGCTCAGCCTTTGCAATGGCGAGCGGTAGCCCGGATCGGGGCTTGCACCGGAAAAGTCGACATCGGGCAAACCGCCGCGACGCCGCATCCGGCTCTCGGGGTAGTCAGACGGCAGCCGCACGCCCATGACCATCGCCCAGGCCGACAGCTTGCGTTCGGACAGGCTCACGCGACCGTTCGGCTGCCGCGACAAAGGGGCTGGTTCAGGTGGGGATTTTCGTCCCCTGAATGAAAAAGACATCGTCGGATTCCTTTGAAAACGGAAAAGAGTTCCGGCGGGAATCGAGTCCTGAAGCTTCGAAATGTCAGAGTTAAAGCGCCAAACCCAGGCCGACATCACGCCCAGAGGCCGTGGATCGGGAGCAAAGACACGCGCACGAATACGCGGAAATGGAGTTACTGGTGCTTTAGAATGTCAAAGGAAAGCTTCGAACCGAAAACCGCCGTCAGCGTCGTGCGGCATGGGCCGGGAGCAAGAATACACGCATAGTCATGACTGCCTCCGTCGGTTCGAGTTGACAATGACGGCTCTATAACCGCATTCGGCGCGCAAGACCACGCGTAACTGCCAAATTGTCGCAACCTTGCGGCGCCTGTGGCTGTACCGCAACACATTAGCGAGTGAAGATATTGGCCGACGGCATCCGCATCGCCCTCTACCAGCCCGACATCGCCGGCAACACCGGCACCATCCTGCGCATGGCCGCCTGCCTCGGCATTGCCGTCGATATCATAGAGCCGGCCGGCTTCGATCTTTCCGACCGGAACCTGAGACGAGCCGGCATGGATTATCTCGAAATGGCCTCCCTGACGCGCCATGTCGATTTCACGGCTTTTGAGGCGTGGCGAAAGGCCGAAGGCCGCCGCCTTGTTCTTTTCTCGACCAAAGCCGCCCTGCCCTACACGCAGTTTCGCTACGCTGACGGCGACGTAATATTGTTTGGCCGCGAATCGGCGGGCGTACCAGAAGACGTGCATGAGACCGCCGACGCGCGGCTCCTCATTCCGATGAAGGGCGGCGGCCGCAGCCTCAATCTCGCGCTGAGTGCCGCGATGGCTGCGGGCGAAGCGATCCGGCAACTCGGCTGAAACATCCTCCACGCCGGCCACGATCGCCCAGCTTGCGATCTTGCGCCCCCGGACCCTGACCGACCCACCGATTCTCAGCCGTGTGAACATCATCTCATCCTTCGATTTGCGTCCTGAAGGATATCTTGCTACAACCTCAACATTAGTTGAGGTCAAGCGGAAAGTCGGACATGGGCAGGGAATTATCGGTCGGCGAGGTGGCGCATCGCAGCGGCATCGCGGTTTCAGCGCTTCATTTCTACGAGACGAAGGGCCTGATCAAAAGCCACCGCACCGGCGGTAACCAGCGGCGCTACGGCCAGGACGTGCTGCGCCGCGTCGCCGTCATCAAGGTCGCGCAGGAGGTCGGCATTTCGCTGGCCGATATTTCCGCCGCCCTCGCCGCGCTGCCGGACGGAAGGACGCCGACTCGGGAGGACTGGCGCGTGCTTTCGGAAGGCTGGGCCGCTGATCTCGACCAGCGCATTCTTCAGTTGCAGAAACTGCGCAACGGGCTGACCAACTGCATCGGTTGCGGCTGCATGTCCATCGACCGCTGCCCCTTGCACAATGCCGACGACCATCTCAGCGAAGATGGACCCGGCCCGCGCCTGCTTCTGACCGCATCGCATCGAAAATCCAGCCGCGAATGCGGAAAGCTCTGAACTTGGCCACCGCCCGCCTGAATCTCAACACAGTCTAGTCGGAAGTCGGCAGACGCCGGATGGTGAATTCGATGACATCGCCCGGTCGCTCGAACCAGCTTTCGATCGTTGTCCAGTAGGCCTGCTTCGGCCAGCGTTCGAACCACTCCTGCGCCTTGGCGCGGGCGTCCGGACGGGGCAACACGAAGGTCTCGCGCAAAAAGCCGTCGCGCGGCGTACGTTCACGCTCAGCCCGGCTTTGATCGAGCCTTCTTTTCAGACCATCGAGCGGCGGTCTCGTCGGGGTACGCACGACTAACTCCTTGACCCTGATCAATTACAGATTAGGGATCGCGCGGGAAAAGACGAGTCATTTTCGCAGGCGCCAATCACGGGACGGCAGGCCTGCAAGACAGTGAGTGGAGACGAGTGCCTATGGAGCGAGCTGAAATACCGGCGGGATTGCCTGCGGACATCGAAGGCAAGAAGGAACGCGCGCGCGCCTGGTTCGAGGAACTGCGCGACCGCATCTGCGCCGGCTTCGAGCAGATCGAGGACGATCTCACCGGCCCGCAGGCCTCCTGGTCGCCGGGCCGTTTCGAAAAGACCCCCTGGCAACGCGAGGAGGGCAAGGGCGGTGGCGGCATCATGTCGATGATGCATGGCCGCGTCTTCGAAAAAGTCGGCGTTCACACCTCCACCGTCCACGGCGAATTCTCTCCGGAGTTCCGCAAGCAGATGCCCGGCGCCGAGGAAGATCCCAGTTTCTGGGCAAGCGGCATCTCGCTGATCGCTCATCCCTGGAACCCCAACGTGCCCGCCGTGCACATGAACACGCGCATGGTCGTGACCTCGCGCCAATGGTTCGGCGGCGGCGCCGACCTCACCCCCGTGCTCGACCGGCGCCGCACGCAGGACGACCCGGACACGCTCGCCTTCCACAAGACGATGCAATTCGCCTGCGGCAAGCATGCCGCAATCGCCGACTACGACCGCTACAAGGCCTGGTGCGACGAGTATTTTTATCTCCCCCACCGCAACGAGGCGCGCGGCGTCGGCGGCATCTTCTTCGACTACCTGCAGTCGCCACAGGAAAAGGGCGGATGGGAAGCCGATTTCCGCTTCGTGCAGGATGTCGGCCGTTCCTTCCTCGTCGTCTACCAGCATCTGGTGCGCAAGAATTTCGGCCTGAACTGGACCGATGGCGACCGCGAGGAGCAACTGATTCGCCGCGGCCGCTATGTCGAGTTCAACCTGCTCTACGACCGCGGCACCATCTTCGGCCTGAAGACCGGCGGCAACGTCAACTCGATCCTGTCGAGCATGCCGCCCGAGGTGAAGTGGCCGTGACCTCGCCCGTAGCATGTCGCTTATAGGCAATGTGACCTGAAAGCGACACTTATGCCGGATTGTTACCACCTGTAAGATTGCGTGGTGACAAACGAAAATATTCTGATTAGGACTTGGATGAAGCTGGGGCGAGCGTGAAAACGCGCCGCCCTGCTTACAGCGCCGCGCGTCCAGTCGACGCGCAAAGGACGCTGTAACACTTAGAATCTACGCATGACACATGAAATGCGGTGGGGTTGGGCCTCCCGCGAAACGCGCTAAACCATGATCGGCAGCCGGAACCCGGCTTCCGGAAAGATCGTGGCGAAACAAGACGATAGAGCACGATCCGGAATCTCTTGTGATGGATCAGGCTCTAGAATTTTAGTTAACTTTTAGCTGACAGTGTCCGTCCATGATCAAGCAGTCTCTCCTCGGCGCGATGGCGCTTATTCTTGTCCTCGGTTTTGCTGGCGCAGCCGGCGCGCGCGATCTATCTGATTGCGAGCGCAACGGTTCGCAGGCAAAGATGGCGGCCTCCAACAGCAGCAAGGAATCACCGAAACCCGCAGGTGCGGCTGCGGCGCGCTGCCCGGATCTGTCGGCCGAGACGCCCGTGAAAAGCCTTAAAGCCGAGCCAGTCAAGGCCATGATCGAACAGGATTCGCGCGCTCCTGCAAACAGCGCCGCCGTTCCGCCCGCGGCCGCCTCGTCGTCCATCATCCGCGCGAAAGACTTCACCGTCCTCGTCAAGCGACCGGAAAAGGCCACTGCCGAAACGCTTGTGCTCCTTCACGGCTCGGGCGGCGACGAGACGACGATGATGGCGCTCGCCTCCCGCATCGCCCCGCGCTCGGTGCTGATGGGCGTGCGCGGCCGCGTCGTACAGGATGGCAGCAAGCGCTGGTACGCCCGCCTGACGCCGACCCGATTCGACCAGCGCGACATCCGCTCGGAAGCAAACGCCTTTGCCGGTTTCCTGCAGGACGCCGTCAAGAAGAAGATGCTCGATCTCGATCACACCACCTTCGTCGGCTATTCCAACGGCGCCAATCTGCTGGCCGCATTGACCCTGCTTCACCCCGGCCTCGTTGAGCGCGCCGTGCTGCTGCGGCCGATGTCGGTGCTGGAAAAAATCCCGGCGGTCGATCTGTCCAGCGTCCGCTATCTCGTCGTCGCCGGTCAGGCCGACGTCACCTATTCGCCCTTCGCACCCGCCCTCGAAGCGATGCTGAAGGATCACGGCGCGCGCATCGACGCACACATGATCAAGGCCGACCATGGCCTCGGCGACGAAGACGCCAAGCTCGTCAGCGATTGGCTGGCCCGTTCGAATGCCGTTTCGTTGAACTGAAACAAGCCTTGATCAGAATGAGTTGATCCAGGCCCGCAGACGCAACTTATTGCCCCATTCCGTGTTATCATCCTGTCCGCCACCAAGAGCGAGGATTAGGAGGAAAACCAATGAAGGAATTTCAATGCGGATCGCTTGTTCCCGGCTGCGACTGGCATACGAAGCATGAGGAAGAAGCCGAAGTGATGCGCCGCGCAGTCGAGCATATGCGCGAAACACACGGCGAGACGATCATCCGCGAAACCATGATCGAAGCGATCCGCTCACGGATCGAAAAAGTCCGCGACGCGGCCTGATCGAAATCCGCTAACTTGTTGTTTTAAAACTGTCGGCGGCGCGCTCAAGCAGCGCGTCGCGATCGAGCGCAAAGCCGGAATCGACCCATGCGGTTTCCAGCGCTCGTAGCGTATCGCCCATTTTCGGCCCTTGCGTGACACCCAGCGCGGTCAAATCCGCGCCCTTGACCGGGAAATCCGGCCTTTCCCATTTTTCCGCGAAAGCCAGCAATCGCGAGAACCCGCCGGCTTCCATCAGCGCCTTGTCGTCCTCGACCGCACGGGCGCGCGCCGAAGCCAGCGCCAGACGCAGGCGATCGGCAAAACCTTTCGGCTCGCCACGATAGAGCATCTTTGCAAAAGCGCCCTCAGTCCAGGTCGATACCGGCGCCGGCGCGCCCGCCCACTGCAGCAGGCGTTCGCTCTCCACCTTTGAAAATTTCAGCCGCTCGGCCAGCCCGGCCATGCGCGCGGCATCCGGCGGCACGATCGCCGCGAGCCGCAGCAACGGATCGGGCTTCCAGCCCAGATCACGCTCGGTCTTCACCAGCCCGTGAATGGCGTCGATGCCCCATTTCTCGCTCTCGGGCAGGATGCGCGTCAAAACACCGGCCTGCCGCATCCACAAAAGCGCACGCGAGGGGTCGGGCGCAGAAAGCAGCTTTTTCAGTTCGGCCCAGATGCGCTCCGCCGAAAGCTGGTCGAGCCCGTCCTTCAGCCGCGCGCTGGCCTTCACGCCCTCGGCGTCCGGCCGGCCCGAGCCGTACCAGGCGAAGAACCGGTAAAACCGCAGGATGCGCAGATAGTCTTCGCGAATGCGCGCTTCCGCATCGCCAATGAAACGCAAGGTGCGGCTTTCGAGGTCGGCAAGCCCGCCGACAAGATCGATCACGGTGCCGTCTGCTTCCGCGTAAAGCGCATTGATGGTGAAGTCGCGCCGCTCGGCGTCGCTCTTCCAGTCACGGCCGAAGCGCACCTTGGCGCGCCGCCCGTCGGTCTCGACATCGGCACGCAGCGTCGTCACCTCGAACGGCTTGCCGCCGGCAATGACGGTGATCGTGCCGTGCTCGGCCCCGGTCGGAACGGCCTTGAAGCCGGCAGCCTCGGCGCGCCGCGTCGTCTCCTCCGGCCGATTGGTCGTGGCGATGTCGATGTCGGAAACCATCTCGCCCAGCAGCGCATTGCGCACCGCGCCGCCAGCGATGCGTGCTTCCTCGCCATCAGCCGAGAGCGCTGCCAGAAGACGCTGAATATCCTTGTCGCCGAGCCATTTGGCCCGGTCGGCGATCGACGCCTTATCGCTCATGCATAGAGCCTTTCATAAAGCGTGCGGATGATGCCGGCGGTGACGCCCCAGATGCGCTGCCCACCATAGGGCATGTCGTAGAAGACCCATTCCTTGTCGTTCCACATCCGGCTGCTCTGATGGTGGTTGGCGGGGTCCATGAGGAAACGCAGCGGTACTTCGAAGGCCGTATCCACTTCATGCGGATTGATCGTCAGATGAAACCCCGGCCGCACGATGCCAAGCACCGGCGCGATGCGATAACCGCTGCCGGCAACATAGTCCGGCATGCGCCCGACGACCTCGACATGATCCTCGCCCAGCCCGATTTCCTCAATCGTCTCGCGCAGTGCGGCGAATTCTGGCGTCGGGTCGGTCGGGTCGATGCGTCCTCCGGGAAACGCCACCTGCCCCGAATGATTGCGCAGTTTTTCTGTGCGCTTGGTCAGGATCACGCTGGCCTCGTCGCCATGATCTACCACGGGAATCAACACGGCAGCGTCACGCAGATTATCGCGGCGGATCAGATGGCCAAAACCCGGATTGAAGCGATGGTCGCCATAGTCCGGGTCCGGTTCCGGCTCGCGCTCCCGCTCCACACGCCTGCGGAAATCGAGAGCCGAAAAATGCGTTGCGACTGCGTTGTCCATGGCTCAGGCGCTCAACTGCCGAAGTTTCTCGGCCGGCATGATCGGATAGACCTCGCCGCCTGCCCGCACCGCAAACATCAGCTCACCGTCGATCTCGATTTCTTCGCCATGTTCGACCAGTTCGTACATCACCGGCCGCGCCACCAGCGCTTCCAGCCTTCCGCGCACCAGGACATAGGGCTTCAGACCGCCGGTCTCGTCCTCGTCAACGAAACGCAGCGGATGTTCCGGCCCCGCTTCAACGACATCGCCGACATTGGTGCGGAAGGTGATGACCTGGCGATCGCCCTCGCCCGAGACATTCATCTCGACCGCAACGAACGGCGCATCGACCACCCTGATGCCAACCTTTTCCACCGGCGTGACGAGATAGGTCTTGCCGTCGGCATCCTTGCGCAGCACCGTCGAGAACAGTTGCACCAGCGGCATGCGCCCGATCGGCGTGCCGAGATAGAACCAGGTCCCGTCCGGCCGGATCTCCATGTCGAGATCACCGCAGAAGTCGGGATTCCAGCGCTCGACCGGCGGCAGACCCTTGCCTGCGCGGGCCGCGCGTGAGATCAGCGCCGACAGCCCGGCGGTGTCGGCAACGCTGGTCAGGGTCTGTTCACGATGATCTTCGACTTTGGTCATGGTCACGAAATAGTCACTGTTGTTGCGCTTGTCAGCCTAGATGAGTGATTTAAGTTCATTCAATGGCACCATAGGCGTGCGAATCGCGGCACTGGACGTTGCCGGCCGACGTTCCAGACAAACGAGGATCGAAGCGGCATGAGCATAATCGTCAAGGACCCATCGATCGGCGAAAAGGAAATGGTGGCGCAGGCCGAAACGGCACTGGCTGACATCTCCAAGGTCCGCGACGGCGTCGGCAAGGTCATTTTCGGCCAGGAAAGCGTGGTCGAGCGCACGCTCGTCGCACTGCTGGCTGGCGGCCACGCGCTTCTGGTCGGCGTTCCCGGCCTTGCCAAGACCAAGCTGGTCGAGACTTTGGGCATCGTTCTCGGCATGGATGCCCGCCGCGTCCAGTTCACGCCCGATTTGATGCCGTCCGACATTCTCGGCTCCGAAGTGATGGAGCAGGACGAGGCCGGCAAGCGCTCCTTCCGCTTCATTCCCGGCCCGATCTTCGCGCAATTGCTGATGGCCGACGAAATCAACCGCGCCTCGCCACGCACCCAGTCGGCGCTGCTGCAGTCGATGCAGGAATACCACGTCACCGTCGCCGGCGCCCGCCACGACCTGCCCGCCCCCTTCCACGTTCTGGCCACCCAGAACCCGCTGGAGCAGGAAGGCACCTATCCCCTGCCGGAAGCCCAGCTCGATCGCTTCCTGATGCAGATCGATATTCTCTATCCCGACATCGAGGCCGAGCGCCGCATCCTGCTCGAAACCACCGGCGTCGAGGACGCAAAGGCGGCGAATGTGCTGACGCCTTCGCGGCTCCAGGAAATCCAGCAGCTTATCCGCCGCATGCCGGTGCCCGAAAGCGTGGTCGAGGCGATCCTCGATCTCGTCCGCTCCGCCCGTCCGGGTCAGGGCAATGCCGAGACCGACAAGCATGTCGCCTGGGGCCCCGGCCCGCGCGCCAGCCAGGCGCTGACGCTCTGCGCCCGCGCCCGCGCGCTCTATGAAGGGCGTCTTGCCCCCTCCATCGACGACGTCAAGGCATTGGCTGAACCCGTGTTGCAGCACCGCATGGCGCTGACATTCGCCGCCCGCGCCGAAGGCATGAGCGTGCGCGATGTCGTCGCCCGGCTGGTGAAAGGGGTCTGATGGCACGCATCGGCGAGGCCTCCTCCCCGGTCGGCACGCGAGACGCCCTTGCCCGCGCAAGGCTGCGCGCTTCGCTCGTTCCCGACCTGCTGATCGAGGCCCGCCGTGTCGTCAACACCGTCATCGGCGGCTGGCACGGCCGCCGCAAGCGCGGCATCGGCGAAAATTTCTGGCAGTTCCGGCCCTATGTCGAGGGCGAAGCCATGTCGCGCATCGACTGGCGCCGCTCGGCCCGCGACGACCATACCTATGTCCGCGACCGCGAATGGGAGGCAGCCCATACCGTCTGGCTCTGGGCCGATCCTTCAGCTTCCATGCTCTACAAATCGACCACGGCCAGCGTTTCCAAGGAATCGCGCGCACTGGTGATCACGCTTGCGCTGGCCGAGCTTCTGTCGCGCAGCGGCGAGCGTATCGCCTGGCCTGGCCTCACCGACCCATTCACCGCCCGCAACGGCGCCGAGCGGCTTGCCGGACACCTGTCCCACGCCTCCAGCCTGCCGGCACGGCCTGACCTCACCGCCATCCGCCGCTTCTCCGATATCGTCATTGCCAGCGATTTTCTCGATCCCGTCGAGGAAACCCAGGAATGGCTCGATGTGCTCGCCCGGCATGGCGTTCGCGCCCATCTGATCGAGATCGCCGATCCGGCCGAGGAAACCTTCCCCTATGCCGGCCGCACCGAATTCACCGATCCCGAGACCGGCGACAAGCTGACCGCCGGCCGTGCCGAAATGCTGAGCGAGGAGTACCAGCGACTCTATAACGCCCGCCGCCATGAGTTGGCGGCCTGGTGCAAGCGTCTCGGCTGGAGCTACACAGTCAACCACACCGACCGCCTCGCCTCCGACGCGCTGGTGCGCATTCACATGGCGCTGACCGCCGACGGCGGCTACGCCTCCGGGGCCCGCGCATGAGCTGGCTCCCGCTCTCCTTCGGTTTTCCGGCCATCCTCTGGGGCCTGCTGGCGCTGCCGGTCATCTGGTGGCTGCTGCGCCTGACGCCGCCGAAACCGCAGACGGAAGTGTTTCCGCCGCTGAAGATTCTCGCCCGCGTCCTGAAGCGCGAGGAAACGCCGCATCAGAGCCCGTGGTGGCTGACGCTGCTGCGCCTGCTGATGGCCGCCCTCGTCGTCATGGCGCTGGCCGAGCCGGTGTTCAATCCGCGTGAAAAACTGCCCACGAATGGCAGCGCGCTGGCGCTGGTCATCGACAATGACTGGGCAAGCGCTCCCGACTGGGACCGCCGCGTCGCCACCGCCGAGCGCCTGATCGGCGATGCCAATTCGACGGGCGTGCCGGTCCTGCTCGCCTTCACCGCCGAAAAGCCGAATGCCGAGATCGGCCCCTTCGACGCCGATGCCGCCCGCGACAAGCTGCGCGCCACCAAGCCGCGTCCGGTTCCGACCGATCGCCCAGCCGTCTATGCGCGGGTCGCCGCAGCGCTTGAAGCGCTGCCCGGCGCCAGCGTCGCCATCCTTGCCGACGGCCTAGCCGCCCAGGGCGACGAAGCCGCCTTCAACACCCTGCTCGGCAAGAACCCCGCCGACGTCGTATGGGTCGTTCCGGACCGGCTCAACACGGTCGGGCTGAAGGCCGCCGAAAACCAGCTCGAAGGTTTTGCGCTAACCGCCATTCGTCCGCCCGGCGATGCCGGCCCGCGCCAGGTCACTGCCGGGGCATTCGACGACAAGGGCCGCCGCATCGCCGATGCCGCACTCACCTTCGGCGCAGGCGAAACGACGGCGACAGGCCAGATGCAGGTGCCGTTCGAACTGCGCAACGATTTCGCCGCCATCGCCATCGACGGCGAAAACCAGGCCGGAGCCGTGCGCGTACTGGATGAAAGCTCCAAGCGGCGGCGCGTCGGCCTGCTCTCCCAGTCCGAGGCCGATCAGGCCCAGCCGCTGCTGTCGCCGCTCTATTACATCCGCCGCGCACTCGAGCCTTTCGCCGATCTCGTCGAGCCCCGTAGCCCCGACCTTGCCGACGCCATCCCGCAGCTTCTCGACCAGAAGCCGGCGATGATCGTCATGGCCGACGTCGGCACCATCCCAGACGCTGCACGCCAGAAACTCATCGAATGGGTCGACAATGGCGGCACGCTGGTGCGCTTCGCCGGCTCGCGCCTCGCTGCAGCCGGCAATGACGAAGAGCTTCTGCCTGTGCGCCTGCGCCTCGGCGAACGTTCGCTCGGCGGCGCACTGTCCTGGACCGAGCCGCAGGCCGTGGCAGAATTCCCAGCCGGCCCGTTTGCCGACCTGACCCCACCCTCCGAGGTCACCGTTAGCCGGCAGGTGCTGGCCGAGCCGACCGCCGATATCGTCGAGCGCACCTGGGCAAGCCTTGCCGACGGCACGCCGCTGGTCACCGGAGCGAAGCGCGAAAAAGGCACCGTCGTCCTCTTCCACATCACGCCGGAAGCGACGTGGTCCAACCTGCCGATCTCGGGCAGCTTCGTCGAGATGCTGCGCCGTCTCGTCCAGCTTTCACGCAACCAGGGTTCTGCTGCCGCAAACGCCGAAGGCCAGATTGCCTCGCTCGCGCCCTATCGCATGATCGCAGCCAATGGCGCGCTCGTGCCGCCGACGCCCGATGCCCGGCCGCTGACCGTCGGACAAGGCCCCGCACCCGTCACCATCGAAAACCCGCCCGGCCTCTATGGCAGCGAGGAAGGCGTCGTTGCCCACAACCTGCTTGGCGCCGATGCCGCCTTCACCCCGCTCGTCCGTCCGCAGGTCGCAGCGCCGGTCACCGAAATGCGCTATGCTTTCGACGAATCCCGGGATCTGAAAGGTCCGCTCGTGGCTGCTGCCCTGTTGTTGATGCTTCTCGACACCCTCGCCGTCTTCTGGATGGGCGGCATGTTCAACCGCCGCCGCAAGGCAGCAAGAGCGGCAGGTTCGGCGGCTGTCGTCCTGCTTGCCGCCGGCGCCATGTTCGCGCTCTCCTCGCATGCCATGGCGCAGGACGCCAAGCCGGGCGATGCAGAAGCCATCGAAGCTGTCTCGACCACCCGCCTCGCCTATGTGCTGACCGGCGACGCCTCCATCGACGCCATCAGCCGCGCCGGCCTCGACGGCCTGTCGCGCTTCCTCATCGACAAGACGGCACTCGAGCCCGGCAAGCCGGCCGGCGTCGACATCGCGAAGGACGAGCTTTCCTTCTACCCGATCATCTATTGGCCGATCGACCCGAACGCGGCCATGCCGACCGAGCAGGCCATCGCCCGCATCGACGCCTATATGCAGCAGGGCGGCACGGTGCTGTTCGACACGCGCGACCAGTATTCGACCGGCATCGACGCCGGCTCCGCCAGCCCCGCAACCGAGCGGCTGCGCGACATCCTCGGCAATCTCAACGTGCCGCCGCTGGAACCGGTGCCGGCCGACCACGTCCTGACCAAATCCTTCTTCATCCTTCCGGATTTCCCCGGGCGCTTCAACGGTAGCCCGCTTTGGGTGGAAGCCTCGGCCGAGGCGACCAATCCCGAACATCGTCCCGTGCGTACCGGCGACGGCGTCACCCCGATCATGATCACCGCCAATGATTTCGCCGGCGCATGGGCTATCGACGCCAATGGCGAGCCGATGCTGCCGACCGTGCCGGCCGACCCGATGCAGCGCATCTATGCCTACCGCGCCGGCGTCAACATCGTCATGTACATGCTGACCGGCAACTACAAATCCGATCAGGTCCACGTGCCGGTGCTGCTCGAAAGGCTGGGGCAGTAGCGTGAACAACTGGTCCCTTTCCTTCGAACCCCTGCTCGGCTGGCCGCTGGTCGCCGCCATCATCGTGCCCCTGGCGATCCTCGCCATCCTCGGCCTGTGGTTCCGCCAGCGCGGCGGATGGCTGCGCCTTGCAGCACTTGCAGCCCTTGCCGCAGCCCTCATCAATCCCGTTTTGCTCGATGAAGACCGCGAGCCCCTGCAAAGCGTCGTCGCGCTGATCGTCGACCGCAGCCAGAGCCAGGACATCGGCAACCGCACCGCCGAAACCGACCAGGCCGTCACCACGCTGCAGGAACGGCTTGCCCGCTTCAAGCAGTTCGAGGTGCGCGTGGTCGAGGCCGGCAAGGCCGATGCCGCCGACGAGCGCACGCAGACGCGGCTGTTCTCGGCCCTCGACGGCGCCTTCCGAGACGTTCCGCCCTCGCGCATCGGCGGCGCCATCATGGTCACCGACGGGCAAGTGCATGATGTGCCCGCCGCACCCAATTTCCACGCACCGCTGCATGCCCTGATCACCGGCGAGGAAAACGAGCGCGACCGCCGCATCCGCTTCGAAAAAGCCCCGCGATTCGGCATCGTCGGCAAGCCGCTGGCCATGACCTATCGCGTGCTCGATACCGGCGGCGCGACCGGCGAAGTCGACGTCCGCGTTTCCGTCAACGGCCAGCAGGTCTCGGTCGAGCGCGCGACGATCGGCCAGGAAATGCCGGTCGACATCACCATCCCGACTGCCGGCCGCAACATCGTCGAGCTTCAGATCGACCGCGTCGACGGTGAACTCACCGACACCAACAATCGCGCCATCGCGCTGGTCGACGGCATTCGCGAAAACCTGCGCGTGCTGCTGGTCTCGGGCGAGCCGCATGCCGGCGAGCGCACCTGGCGTAACCTGCTCAAGTCCGACGCCTCGGTCGATCTCGTCCACTTCACCATCCTGCGCCCGCCGGAAAAGCAGGACGGCACGCCGATCAACGAATTGTCGCTCATCGCCTTCCCGACGCGCGAACTCTTCGTCGACAAGATCAATGATTTCGACCTGATCATCTTCGATCGCTACCAGCACCGCGACGTGCTGCCGATCCTCTATTACGACTACATCGCCGAATATGTCGAAAAGGGCGGCGCGCTCCTGATTGCCGCCGGCCCCGAATATGCCGGCGACCAGTCGATCGCGCGCACGCCGCTGATGTCGGCCCTGCCGGCGATGCCCAGCGGCGAGGTCGTCGATCAGGCCTTCTATCCCCGCCTGACGGACGTCGGCAAACGCCATCCCGTCACGCGCGGCCTCGAAGGCTCCGGCACCGAGCCGCCGAAATGGAGCCGCTGGTTCCGCCTTATCGGCATCGACCGGCCCGAGGGCGAAGTCGTGATGAAGGGGCCGGACGACCGCCCGCTGCTGCTGCTCGACCGCAAGGGCGAAGGTCGCGTCGGCATGTTCCTGTCCGATCAGGGCTGGCTGTGGGCGCGCGGCTTCGAGGGCGGCGGCCCGCATGTCTCGCTCTATCGCCGCATCGCCCACTGGTTGATGAAGGAACCGGAACTCGAGGAAGAACGCCTCACCGCCAATGGCCGCGGCATGACGCTGGACGTGCGCCGCCAGACGATGAGCGACGATCCCGGCGCTGCCCAGGTCATCACGCCGTCCGGCAAGGCGATGACCGTGCCGCTTTCGCAATCCGAGCCGGGCATCTTCGCCGGAAGCGTCGAGACCAACGAGATCGGCCTCTATCAGGTCGCCAATGGCGATCTCACCGCGCTCGCCCATATCGGCCCGATCAACGCGCCGGAATTCGCCGACGTCATCTCGACGGAGAACATCGTACGGCCGGCAGTCGAGGCGAGCGGCGGCAGCGTGCGCCGGCTCGCCGGCCTCACTGGCATCAGCGTGCCGAGCGTGGTACCCGTACGCGGCACGGCGGAAGCCTCCGGCCGCGACTGGATCGGCCTGCGCACCACCAATGACAGCGTGCTGAAATCGGTCAGCCGCGTGCCGATGTTCGGTGGCTTCTTCGGCCTCGGCCTGCTCCTCCTGGCGCTCGGCTCCATGTGGTACCGCGAGGGGCGCTAACGCTTCCCCTTTGAGGGCCAAGGCGTAACCCCTCCCCCAATAGGAGTATGTTTTTCCTCCAAAGGTGGAAAATCCGCCTTGGTCGTTCTCCCGAAGACCTGATAGAGCCCGTTTCGGCCTCCAAAATCGCGCAGATTGCGCTATCTTGGGCGGCCAATCAATAGTTAAGAACCGAGAGGAGCGAGCCATGGGCCTGCGCATCAACGAAACCGCCCCCGATTTTACCGCCGAGACCACCCAAGGCACGGTCAAGTTCCATGAATGGATCGGCGACGGCTGGGCCGTGCTGTTCTCGCATCCGAAGAATTTCACGCCCGTCTGCACCACCGAACTCGGCACCATGGCCGGCCTTGAAGGCGAATTCCGCAAGCGCGGCGTCAAGATCATCGGCATCTCGGTCGATCCGGTCGAAAGCCACGCCAAGTGGAAGGACGACATCAAGACCGCGACCGGCTTCAGCGTCGACTACCCGCTGATCGGCGACAAGGACCTGAAGATCGCCAAGCTCTACGACATGCTGCCGGAGGGCGCCGGCGACAGCTCCGAAGGTCGCACGCCAGCCGACAACGCCACTGTGCGCTCGGTCTACGTCATCGGCCCGGACAAGAAGATAAAACTGATCCTCACCTACCCGATGACCACTGGCCGCAACTTCAACGAGATCCTGCGCGCCATCGATTCGATCCAGCTCACCGCCAAGCACCAGGTCGCGACGCCTGCCAACTGGCAGCAGGGCGAAGACGTCATCATCACCGCCGCCGTCTCCAACGAAGACGCCATCAAGCGCTTCGGCGCCTTCGATACGATCCTGCCCTATCTGCGCAAGACCAAGCAGCCGGCTGGGTGAGACACACCTGACCTTCCTTCTCCCCGTTCACGGGGAGAAGGTGGCCCGAAGGGCCGGATGAGGGGCAGCACAGCGTCTCCAGGTGAGAAGGACTGCTCACTCCTCCGGCTCGGTCGTGAACATCAGCGGATAGCCCGCCGCCTTGCCGGCGTCCGTCGCCCGCGTCGCCTTCGTCTCGGCGACATCCTTCGTAAACACCGCGACCACGCAGACGCCGCGCTGATGCGCGGTAATCATGACGCGATGCGCCTGATCCTCGCTCATCCGGAACTCGGCCTTCAGCACCCGCACGACGAATTCACGCGGCGTGAAATCATCATTGATCAGGATGACCTTGTGCAGCTTCGGCCGCTCGGTCTTCGGCTTGGTTCTGGTGCGGGGAATGGTGATTGTTTCTGGCATCGGACGCGCGGATGATGGATGCGACGATGACAGAGTTTCGCACAGACGCCGTCGATGGTCCATGCGATTGCACCCAGAGCCAGTCACATCGCGGTGAAAGGCCTTAGGATCACCCGCTTCGCGAGGAGTCTACCGCCTCAGCACCGCTGACAACACGTCCCTGATCCCGATCGCGCCGACAAACCGCGACTGTTCGTCGAACAACGCCACCGGCGAGGTCTGCGAGCGGTGCATGGCGAGCATCACCGTTTTCAGCGAGGTGCCGGGCTTTGCCCAGAACACCTGCGGGGCGTCATCAGGCAGGTTTTCGATGTCGTCGCACGACACCCACACCGCCGGCTGGCCGTTGCGTTCGGCGGCCGCCACCATCCCGTCCTTGTCGATCTTGAAGCGCGTCGTCTGGCGCCGGTCGAGCCAGAGCCAGCCGCCCCGGCCGGCCGATTCCAGATCGCGCCGGTCGCGCATCACGTTCCATGCCGTCAGCACCGACAGCGGGTTCACATTCGAAATGAACTCGCGGACATAGTCGTTGGCCGGGCGCAGCACGATGTCTTCCGGCGCGCCGGTCTGGACGATGCGCCCGCCCTCCATGATGGTGATGTGGCTGCCGATCTTCAGCGCCTCTTCGAGATCGTGGCTGACGAAGATGATCGTCTTCTTCAGCTTCTCCTGAAGCTGCAGAAGCTCGTCCTGCAGCTTGGTGCGGATCAGCGGGTCGAGCGCCGAAAATGGCTCGTCCATCAGCAGGATTGGCGCTTCCGTGGCGAAGGCGCGGGCAAGCCCCACGCGCTGCTGCATGCCGCCCGAAAGCTCATGGGCGTATTTCTTGGCCCATGGCGTCAGATTGACGAGTTCGAGCTGCTTGCCGACTTTCTGCTTGCGTTCCGCCTCCGGCATGCCGGCGAGCTCCAGCCCGAGGCCGACATTTTCCTCCACGGTGCGCCACGGCAGGAGGCCGAACTGCTGGAACACCATGGCCACCTGCTTCTGGCGCAGGCGGCGCAAGGTCGGCTCGTCGCAGGTCACGACATCGACGGTCTTGTCGCCATCCTTGACCAGAACCTGCCCGCGCGAAACGATGTTGAGCCGGTTGACGGCGCGCAGCAGCGTCGACTTGCCCGAGCCGGACAGGCCCATCAGCACCGAAATCTCACCCTCATGGACAGTGAGGTTGGCCCCGGCGCAGCCCAGCACATTGCCGGTCTTTTCCAGGATTTCCGAGCGGCTCGCACCGGCATCGACCATGGCCAGCGCATCGGCCGTGTCCGGGCCGAAGATGATGTCGACATTCCTGAAGTCTACGGCGACGTTCATTTCTTGCCTCCGACGCCGATGCGCGTCATGCGGTCGAGCACGATGGCGAGCACGACGATTGCCAGACCCGCCTCAAGCCCGAGGTCGATCCTGCGCGAGCCGAGCGCGCGGTTGATTTCCGTGCCGAGTCCACCGGCGCCGATAAGGGCTGCGAACACCACCATCGACAGCGACAGCATGATGCACTGGGTCAGCCCCGCCATGATGGTCGGCAAGGCCGCCGGCAGTTCGACCTTCCACAGCAATTGCCGCTTGGTCGCGCCGAATGCCTCGCCCGCCTCGACGATCGAAGTCGGCACCGAGACGACGCCGAGATGGGTGAGCCGCACGGCGGTCGGGATGACGAAGATGATGGTGACGATGAGGCCCGGCGCATTGCCGAGGCCGAACAGGGTCAGCACCGGGATCAGGTAAACGAAGGTCGGCAGCGTCTGCATCAGGTCCAGCACCGGCAGCATGATGCGATAGACCTTCGGCTTGTGCGCGGCCCAGATGCCGAGCGGCACGCCGATGGCCATGGAGGCCGCGGCAGCAGCCACCACCAGCACCAACGTCTGCACCGTCTGCTTCCACAGGCCCTGGTTGATGATGAACAGCAGGCCGAGCGCGACGCCGATTGCCAACGGCCGCGAGCGCTGCAGGAAATAGGCAATGCCCGCGATGATCAGCACCAGCAGCACCGGCGGCACCATCAGCAAACCGTCGACCAGACCGTTGAGAAGGAAGTTGAGGCCGTTCGAGAAGCCGCGGAAGATCGCGTCGAAATTGTCGGTCAGGAAGGTGAAGAACGCCTTGCCCCAGGCACCGATCGGAATCTTGTAGCTGGCCAGGAATTGCGAAACCGGATCCATTGCGTCCCCTCGATTCTCTTTACCCTCCCACGTGCGGGAGAGGTGGCGCGGCACGCATCGCTTGGAGGTGCAGCGCCCCGTTTAAGCGATTACCCCCACCCCTACCCCCTCCCCACAAGGGGGAGGGAAAACGTGCTCCATAGCCGTCAGCCTCAATCTTCAACGCTCTAGGTGGCCAAGGCCACGAAACCGTCCCCCTCCCCCTTGTGGGGAGGGGTTAGGGGTGGGGGTCTATGCCGTTAAGGCCCATCAGAACACCCCGACGGCCCTGCCCTCAAAGGGAAAGTAACCAGCTCAGCTGCCCAGCGCGGTCTTCACCGCAGCAGCCGCATCGCCGCCATCGAAGGTGGTTACGCCGGCAATCCAGGGCGTCACGGCGTCCGGATTCTTCTTCAGCCAGTCGGTCGCGACCGTGTTGGCGTCGCTGCCCTTGAGGATCGCGTCCATCATCTCGCCTTCCATGTCCAGATTGAACTTGAGGTTGGCGATGAACTTGCCGGCATTCGGGCACTCGGTCAGGTAGCCCTTGCGCACATTGGTGCTGACGGTGGCGGCACCGAAGCCGGAATCGCCCATGCCGTCGAGATAGGTGATCTTCATCGCCCCCATAACCGGATGCGGCGTCCAACCGAGGAAGGCGATCCACTCATTGTTCTTCATCGACTGCTCGGCCTGGGTGAGCATGCCGGCTTCGGACGATTCGACCAGCTCGAAGCCTTCGAGGTTGTCGGCCGGGTTCTTGATCATGTCGAGGATGATTCGGTTGCCGTCATTGCCGGCCTCGATGCCGTAGATCTTGCCGTCGAACTTGTCCTTGAACTTGCCGAGATCGGTCAGCGTCTTGACGCCGGCTTCGGCGACATAGGTCGGCACGACGATGCCGTAGCCGGCGCCGGTCAGGTTCTCGCTGACGGTCTCGACCGAGCCGTCGGCGGCATATTCCTTGATATCGCTCGTCATCGACGGCATCCAGTTGCCGAGGAAGACGTCGAGATCCTTGTTCTTCAGCGACGCATAGGTCACCGGCACCGACAGCTGGATGACCTGCGGCTCGTAGCCGAGCGCGGTCAGCAGCACCGAGGCGACGCCCGTGGTCGCCTGGATGTCGGTCCAGCCGACATCGGAGAGCCGAACGGTCTTGCAGCTTTCAGGATCGGCAGCAGACGCGACACCAGCCGACAGAAATGCCACCAGGCCAACGCCGGCGGCGAGTGCTTTCATATTCATGGAATTCTCCCATTGTGATTCTTGTGCGGCAGTAGCTACGATTTCTTGCCGTTCGTATCCTTAAGCCAAACACCATTTTGGTGTGGTTTCAAGCGGTAAGGCGGAGCGAGCCGCGCCGCTCACTTATCTGTGCGCGACACGGGCAGCATCAACCATCCGGTGTAGATTGCTGCAACTGCTCCCAAAACGCGCGCCTGCCGTCTTTCAATCGATACGACCCAACCCTATATTGGCCCGACCTGAGCAGGCCACCCGGAGGGACAATATGGCGACCTTGCAGAATTTCGACGCCGAGATTGCGAAGACCAAACAGGTCGTCGAGGACATGCGCACCAAGATCGACCAGTCCAGCACCGTGCTGGAAAAGCTCGCCACCTCCGACCAGAAGATCGGTTCCGCCGATTTCGACATTGAGAACGCCCGCATCGAGGATGTGCTGAAGCAGCAGAAGGTGATGGAGGGCAACATTGCCGACCTGATCATCGGACTGGAGGACGCCACCAACGTCTTCGGCACCGAATTCGAGAGCATGAAGAACTACACCGGTTGGGAAAGCTTCGTCGGCATCTTTTCGGCCCAGAAGAAGCAGCGCATGCGCACCGACCGCGTCCGCAACATGTCGCTTGCCGGCAATCTCCAGGAGCTGCTGGCGAAGTCCGACACCATCGTCGGCATCCTCAAGGCCCAGAAGCAGGTTCTGGACGCCCGCTACAAGACCTCGGAGGCCAGCCTCGCCCAGGTTATCGAGCGCCGCAAGGTGACGATGACCAATCTCGAGACCACGCAGAAGCGCATCGAGGAGCTGAACCCGCTGCTGCTCGACATCGAGAACAAGATCGCCGCCTCCACCAGCCAGAAGGAGCGCACCCAGCTTGAGGGCGACCGCTCGAAGCTGGCGACCGAATACAACGAGAAGCAGGCCAAGGAGCAGGAGCTTCTGGCCGAGAGCCAGACGCTGGAACGCTACACCTCGATGTTCCAGACCTTCGTCGATTCGCTCAACAACCAGATCGCCGCGCAGAACACGCTGATCAACAAGCTGACCATCGACACCGAGCAGCGCATCGTTCTCTACAAGGCACTTGAGGACTCATTGAAGACCGCCGCGCAGCAGGATGTCGCCCACAAGATCAACACGCTGGGCAGTCAGGTCGACAACACCGCCGAGGAAACCATGGCCGGCATCGGTGCCGCCGCGCAGAAGCACATCGGTGACCTTCTCGAAATGCACGAGAAGAACATGGTGGCGACCGCCGACATCCAGCGCCGCAAGAAGCTTGCCGACGATGCCTTCGCCCGCCGCTTCGAGGAAGTGCTGAAGAAGCACAACGCCTCGGATTATGTGCGGACCTAGGCCCGGCATACCCGCATGAGCGCCGAGACCGACGCTGCCACGCGCTATTTCGATGCCATTCGCGCCGCCCTCAGCGGTCTCGAAATCTTCATGCGCGACGATCGCTCGCCGCTCTACCGGCATGGCATCGTCGCCAAGGTCGTTGCCGAATACATAGCGCGGCTGGAGAAGTCGTTCTCCTGCTGGCGCAATCGCCTCGGCTTCATGGAGACCTTCAAGATCTCGCGCGCCGAAAGCGGCTTTCCGATCTTCCAGAACGTTCTCGAACTGGAAAACGATCGTCGCACGGCCACCGAACGCCTCGCCGCAATCCCCTCGCCCAAGGAACTGCGCGGCGAGATGGCCGATTTCATCCTGCGCCACAAGGCGTTTCCGCAGGCCCTCCAGCGCTCCATGGCCGAGCGGCTCTATCTGGAAGACGTCGAGGACGGCGCGGTCTTCGGGCCGTTTCTCCTGGCCCAGACCGCCAAGGTTTCCGTCAACCCGAAAACCATGCGGCCCTACTATCTCGTCCATTGGGCGTCGTTCGACGGCAGCGCCAACCTGCCGCTGATCTACATGGCGACGGTGGAGGATTCTTCCGACGGCATGGTCAGGCAGCTCGTCACCAGCGACGGCAAGCTCAACGAAAAGGTGAAGATCCCGCTTCCCGTCGACGGACTGCTCAACCCAGAGCTTGCCCATCGCTTCGACGATTTCACCGAAAAGAACTCCGCCTACACGCTGTCGCCGGCAACCATTGCCAACAATCTCGACAAGGATTTCGAGACGCTGCATCCCAAGCAGCTGCGCCGCGTCGTGCTCGGTCCCTTCTATTCGGCAGGCATCACCGAGCACAATTCTTCCGTCGCCGAAGTGCTTTCCAAGGTGCGCAAGCCCGAAAACGCCTGGCTGCTGACCTGGACCATCCAGGAGATTTATTCCAAGGGCGAAAAGCCCGGCCGTCGCGGCCTTTGGTCCAGCGAGAAGGCGACACAGGAATTCTTCATCAACACCGACGATCTCGAAGCCGCCCGCCAGGGCGTCAGCGACTACGAGAAACACGCTTTGATCCCGCACGAAGCCTATCAGGCGCTCTACGCCGCCGGCGAAACGGAAAAGATCTTTGGCGGCTACAAGGTCCACATCCTGTCGAACGGACAGGTGATTTCAGATGTTTAGCGAAAATCTGCTTCCGGCCGAGGAAATCACCCCCACTCCGTCGCGCTGCGCGCGCCACCTCTCCCCCTGCCCGGGGGAGAGGAAACGCCAATCGCCAAGATCGCGACCTCACAGAACTTGGGTTCCTCTCCCTCCGGAGGGGGGAGAGGTGGTTTGCGAAGCAAACCGGAGTGGGGGAATCTCGATCATTCAAAGCACTGCGCTTCCGGGAGGAAATTGATGGACACCGGCCTGACCACCATTCCCGAAGCCGATATCGAAAAGCATCGCGCCACCGCGCAGAGCTTCATCACGCGCATCGTCGTGCTGGAGGATTCGTCCGGCCAGTCGGGCACCGCACTCGCCGGCACCAACCGCCGCTTCGTCTCCACTGTCTCCACCGGCTCGGTGCGCAAGACCCGCGAGATCGAGCTGGCGAAGACCGTCGGCGCGATCCGCCCCGACGACCAGCTGATGAGCATCTCGCAGCACACGCTGCTCTATCGCGCCCGCCGCGGCCTCGCCATCGCGCTGGCCGTCGCAGACGTCTTCGCGCGCGGCGGCGACCTCGAAAGCCTGCAGGCCAAAAACGCCCGCGCACCGCTGGAAGGCGACGAGGCGACGCATTTCAAGAAGCTGCTGACAGCCTCGGCCTATGTCTCGGCCTTCACGCTCGCCTCCTATCTGCTCCAGACCATCGACGCCGATGGCGAGGCGCCCAATGACATCGCCGAGCCGGATTTCCTCTTCGACACGGCGCAGGACGCGCTGAAGGCGCTGATCGCCGGTCTCGACCGGGCTATTTCCGGCGCCAAGGACGACGCCGACCTGATGACGCGCGCCCGCGCCTTCGCCCGCACCGCCATCGATGGCCTGCTGACGCGAAAGGGCCGCTTCGACGGTCTCGGCACCTTCGAGAACGCGCATATCCGCATCGACGCCGACGATTTCACCATCGACGGCTTTGATGTTGCCCCGGGCAAGAAGTCGAAGCCGCTGGTGATGACCTTCAAGAAGCCGGACGAAGTCGTCGGCAACCACATCGCCAAATACCAGTCGGTCAAGCTCGCCAAGATGCTGATGGCCTATGATTTCGACCGCGAACTGAACCCCTTCGTCGAGCTCGGCGGCTTCCTCTTCACCTTCATCGGCGACGGCTCACCCGGCACCGGCAAGACGACGCTGATCCAGATGATCGCCGGCCTGCTCCACGGCTACTGTCAGACCGCCGGCTACCAGTTCGTCTACGAGAATTTCGGCGTCGACCAGATCTCGTCCTATCAGGGCAAGTCCGGCCAGAACTGCAAGCAGTTCATCACCAATGTCTTGAACCCGCGCGCCATCGGCTTCGGCACGGTCGACGATATAGACCAGGTCGCCGCCAAACGCTCCGACGACCGCGCCTCGGCCGGCCAGCAGGAAATCACCGGCGTGCTGATGGAAGCCTTTTCCGGCGCCTCCACCGTCATTCGCGGCAATTGCTCCTTCGGCATGTTTTCCAACTATCCCGAAAATGTCGACGACGCGCTGCGCCAGCGCGCCGGCGCCCGCTGGCTGGTCGACGGCCCGCAGAGCCGCGACGACTATATCGACATCTTCGTCCTTCTCGCCGGCAAGAACCACAAGATCCCTCTCGGCGAGCACGATCTCTACGCCGCGCAGGAAATCCAGCGCGCCGTCGAAAACGCCTATGAAGGCTACTCCAAGCCGCATGAGGACGGGCTGGTAAAAGTCTACGACCGCTTCATGAAGGTGAATGGCGAGCCGAAGACCATGGCCGATGTCGGCACTTACCTGCATCAGATCAAGGAAGCCGAGCCCCGCTTCACCGGCCGCGCCATCAAGAACGTCACCGACGCCATCAAGATGCGCGCCATGGACATCGAGCTTCCCGACGAGTGGTTCGAGAAGCCCGAAGCCTTCATGCACAAGGGCTACGACGACAAGCGCGCCATGATCGAGGAACTGCGCGGGCCATTCTCGATGGACATGGTCATGCAGGAGATCAACCGCTACGCCGATTCCGAATTCCGCTACTCCGACCGCTCCGACGACGCCGTCGTCGAAAAGATGATCCGCGACACCAGACTGCGCGAACGGGCGATCCGCGAGATCGAGGGGTTGAAGGCCAAGGGGGCTTGGAATGCGTGAGGGAACATTGCCCTTCATCCACCTGCCGGCACCTTCTCCCCAAGAACAGGGAGAAGGAGGAAGCTCCAACGCTGACGCCCCCCTCTCCCCGTCCTTCACGGGGAGAGGGTAAGGGTGAGGGGCATCTTGATGCGCGGACCGGAATCATCGCGAACCCATCGAGCGCGATCCCTGCGCAAGGCAGACAATGATGCTGAACGGGCATTGTGGTCAGATCTCAAGGGGCGACAGGTGAATGGCGCCAAGTTTACACGCCAGCTTCCGATCGGGCCGTATTTCGCCGACTTTGCCTGCCGCGAAGGTCGGTTGGTGGTTGAACTCGATGGCAGCCAGCATCTAGACAACGAATATGATCGGCGACGCGATCAATTCATGATTGCTGAAGGATGGTCCGTCTTGCGGTTCTGGAATGCGGATGCACTGACTGAGCGAGATGCTGTGATTGACACGATCATTGCCGCCCTTGAGCGCCGGCTGGATCCCGTCGAGGCCCGAGATTTGCGATTTATGGCAGCGTCGACCTACCGGGAGATCCTCTCTTGAACCGTCTCGTCGCCCCTCACCCTTACCCTCTCCCCGTGAAGAACAGGGAGAGGGGGGCGTCATCGTTTGGGATCTACCTTTCCCCGTCTCTGCAGGAAAAGAGTGAGGGGCAATTCTGATGGACCTCCTCCGCGACAACGATCTCATCTACGGCCGCCTGTTGCCGGTCGAGGAGCCGCATCTCATCGAGCGCTATAACAAGGCGCTGAAGGCGTTCGGGCTGAAGCCGACGAAGCTGAAGTCCTTCGAGATCGACCGCTCCGGTTTTTCCCCGCAGATCGCCGAGGAACTGGACGACCGGCTCTATCTCGACCCCAACGAGGTCAATCGCCGCTTCATCATCCTGACGCCGGCGCAAGCCGACCTGCCGGTCGTCCACACGGCGTTTTCCAACACCTCGCAGTTGCTCTACGAGTTCTTCACCAAGAACTCCCGCGCCATCGACGCGCTGACCATCAAGGATGTCATCTACGGCGAGATCGAGGATTCGGTCTCCAAGGTCGAGGACATCGAGGACCTGCTGTCCATCAACCAGGTCGAGTTCCGCGTCCTGTCGGCGGAGGACGTGCTCGGCAAGGCGACCGAACTCGGCAAGCTGGTCGACCGGCTGAAGCAGGAGCCGGACGCCTGGCGCGACACCGCGATGCTGGAGCGCATGGTCGAACTGGCCAAAGTCACCGGCGACATCCGCGAAAACGCGCTGGTGCCCGACCAGGTCATCTTCCGCCACAACGCCTACTGGACCAGCCATTTCGGCGGACTCTATGTCTTTGTCGATCCCGACATGACGACCGTCATCAGCGATCCGTCGGCACCTGGCTTCCGCCGCTCGCGGCCATGGCAGGTCAGCTATCTCTCGATCAATGACGCCGACCGCGTGTTCCGTTTCCTTGCCTCAACGGGCCGTCTCGAACTGCCCCGCGCCTCATGGATCGAGGCGTCGAACTATCTCGAACACCGCGCCGAAATGGCCATCCTGGCGCTTATCCGCCAGTCAGAGCCCGAGCGCAGCCTCGCCAATGCCGACAAGGTCTGGCTCCAGACCTGGATCCACAGCCATGCCGACCTGATCAACCGCGACGGCACTTTCCCGTTCCTCAACGCCGCCAAGCGCCAGATCGCGCAGTTCGGCCAGCTCAAGCTCGATGACGTCGATCCGCTGCACCGCTTTCTGGTGGTGCGCGCCAAGCCGGACCATCCCGACGCCTGGCTGACCAACCGCCTGATCTCGGATTTCGTGCCGGCCGATTTCATCTCGCGCTATGTTTTCAACAAGCAGGGCTTCTACAAGGATTACGAGAGCTTCACCGCGCCATGGCGATCCCATGTTGTGGACCTCTTGAAAACCACATATCTGAAAGACAAGGATGCGTTTCGCGCGCGCCTTTACGGCCTGTCGGACAAGGCGTGATGTGGCGCCCGTCCGGCACCAGTGCTTCGCAGCTACGAGGGGGACCAGATGCTTGATCCGATCGTGAACTTCTTCACCTGGGTCTTCCAATGGATCGGCCGCGGCATCGGCCTTCTCATCGGCATCCTGTTGTGGCCCTTCATGTGGGCCGGCCGCTGGTATGGCAATCGCGGCCTCATTCTACGGGCCGTGCTCGGGCTGATCCTGGTCGGCATCGTCTTCCTCTACGGCTATTTCTTCTACGTCACACAGGTCTGGAACGGTTTCGATCCCGACTACCCGACCCGGATAGCCGCCACCTCAACCACCGCGAAGGCGACGAACGTCGTTGCCGGCGATCCGATTTCAGGGGACAGCTCCGGCACCGGCCAGAGCGGACAACCCGTGACAGGCGGAGCGAGCGGCACGACGACCGCGCAGACCCAGCCTCAAACCTGCAAGCGTTCCGAGATTGCCGCCGTTTCGGCCGATCTCATCGACTTCAACGTCAACAGGAACGCATGGATTTCCTCCATGCTTGCCTCGAAGCTGGGCTTCTTCGGCGTGCCGTGGCGCAACACGCCCTTCTTCGACAACAAGGCCGCCTTCCAGCTCGGCATCAATCAGGTCCTGCGCCGCACGACGACGGAGCTGGTGGACGCCCTTGGCCGTGCACGCGGCACCTCGCGCATAGACCAGAACCTGCAGGACGCACGCACCGCGCTCGCCTGGGACGAGGACGCCTGGTATGTCGGCCTGCGCGGCCCGACCCGGCCGACGCCCAGCGTCTATCGCGAGGCGATCACCAAGCTTCGCACCTTCAATACCAGCCTGGAAAAATGCGAGGCGACCTTCGACGCGCGCGCCGACAACCTGCTCCAGTTCCTCGACCGCATTTCCGGCGACATCGGCTCCACCTCCGATATTCTGCGCGGCCAGCTCGAGGCCTCCGACGCCGGCTGGTTCGATCCCCGCGCCGATGACCGCTTCTGGTTCGCCTACGGCCAGCTCTACGCCTATTACGGGATGCTGCACGCCACCCGCACGGACTTTTCGGCGGTCATCCGCGAGCGCAACATCACCACGCTGTGGGATACGATGCAGACCCAGATGCGCGACGCGCTCAACATGCAGCCCTGGATCATCTCCAACGGCAACGAGTCCAGCTTCATCTTCCCGTCGCATCTGGCGACGATGGGCTTCAACCTCTTGCGCGCCCGCTCCCAGATCGTCGAGATTCGCCAGGTGCTCGACCGGTAATAGCGGTCGGGCGGTGAAACATCAGCGGCCGATAGCCCGAGACGCAACGGGAATGAGCATCGCGACGGCCTGAGCCGTCGCGATTTCGCCATTCGCCGATGACCACTCCGCCCTGTCGCAATCCGTGTATTGCGCGGCTGTTTTGAGACGGCGCACCCCTTCCCTCTCGGGCTTCTATGCACGCGACAAAGCGCCGGGCGACCAAGCTCCGGCAAATCAGATCGAACCCGAGGGAACAGTCCATGGCCGACGTAAAGAGCGACATCGAGATAGCGCGTGGTGCGAAGAAGAAGGTGATCCAGGAGATCGGCGGCAAGATCGGCATTCCGACGGAGCATCTTCTGCCTTACGGCCATGACAAGGCCAAGGTGTCGGCCGAGTTCATCCAGTCGGTGCAGGGCAACAAGGACGGCAAGCTCATCCTGGTCACCGCCATCAACCCGACGCCGGCCGGCGAAGGCAAGACGACGACGACAGTCGGCCTGGGTGATGGTTTGAACCGCATCGGCAAGAAAGCCATCATCTGCATTCGCGAGGCCTCGCTCGGGCCCAACTTCGGCGTCAAGGGCGGTGCTGCCGGCGGCGGCTATGCCCAGGTCGTGCCGATGGAGGACATGAACCTCCACTTCACCGGCGACTTTCACGCCATCACCACCGCGCATAACCTGCTCTCAGCGCTCATCGACAACCACATCTACTGGGGCAACGAGCAGGCCATCGATACCCGCCGCGTCGCCTGGCGCCGCGTCATGGACATGAACGACCGCGCCTTGCGCGAAATCATCTGCTCGCTCGGCGGCGTCGCCAACGGCTATCC
>NZ_FPBI01000049.1:0-18181 GCF_900116595.1 Mesorhizobium sp. YR577
CCTGAGCGTCCGATCGACCAGCCGTTCCTGATGCCGATCGAAGACGTGTTCTCGATCTCGGGCCGTGGCACGGTTGTGACCGGCCGCGTCGAGCGTGGCATCGTCAAGGTTGGCGAAGAACTTGAGATCGTCGGCATCCGCGCGACGTCGAAGACGACCTGCACGGGCGTCGAGATGTTCCGCAAGCTGCTCGACCAGGGTCAGGCCGGCGACAACATCGGCGCGCTGCTGCGCGGCGTTGATCGTGAAGGTGTCGAGCGCGGCCAGGTTCTGGCCAAGCCGGGTTCGGTCAAGCCGCACAAGAAGTTCAAGGCCGAAGCCTACATCCTGACGAAGGAAGAGGGTGGCCGTCATACGCCGTTCTTCACCAACTACCGTCCGCAGTTCTATTTCCGTACGACGGACGTGACGGGCATCGTGCAGTTGGCCGAAGGCACCGAAATGGTGATGCCGGGCGACAATGTGACGGTCGATGTCGAACTGATCGTGCCGATCGCGATGGAAGAGAAGCTCCGCTTCGCCATCCGTGAAGGCGGCCGCACCGTCGGTGCCGGCGTCGTCGTCACCATCGTCGAATAATAACGCAAACATCCGTTTGTCAGGAAAGGGCGGCTTCGGCCGCCCTTTCTCTTTTAAAGCGCCATCGTCGTTCCCATATGCTGCTTCCGCGAGCGAGGAGATTGCGATGACGAAGGACGTGCCGACGCTGTACGAATGGGCGGGAGGAACCGAAGCGCTCAATCGATTGACCAGCACCTTCTACGAAAAGGTTCTGGCTGACCCGCTTCTGGAGCCTGTCTTTCGGAATATGTCGGGCGATCATCCCGCTCACGTCGCAGCCTTCATCGGCGAGGTTTTTGGCGGCCCGGCCATCTACAGCGAGAAGCTTGGCGGCCATGCCGGAATGATCAAGCATCACCTCGGCCGCCATCTGACCGAAGAGCAGCGCCGGCGATGGATCGCGCTGATTCTCGACGCGGCAGACGAGGTCGGATTGCCTGACGATCCCGAATTCCGCTCGGCACTGGTGGCCTATCTCGAATGGGGTACGCGGTTGGCCAGGCTGAATTCGCAGGATGGCGCAGCGCCTGAGCTCAACGAGCCGATGCCGAAATGGGGCTGGGGCGTTCCCGGCGGGCCTTATCAACCGCCTTCCACGAATTGAGACGTTCGAAAACCATTCTCGGCTCTTGAAACGCGGACATCTTTGTGAAATGAAGCAGCCGCGATAGGGGTATAGCTCAGTTGGTAGAGCGGCGGTCTCCAAAACCGCAGGTCGCAGGTTCGAGCCCTGCTGCCCCTGCCAGCAACGCAGACCTTGCGGTCGCGAATTGTCGACATAGCCGTTGACGGGACGATTGGATGGTTCCGGCAAAGGGCGTTTGGCAGGTAAGACGGATTTTAGGCACTTGCATGTGTCGGGAATCGGTTTTATGTAGACACAACGGACACGCGGCGCGTGGAGCTGAACGATCGGCTTTACGCGCCCGAAATGCATGGGCGGAATATCGGCGCTGATTCGCGACGGATTTCGGTACCAGGCAAAGGCAGCTCCCGGCCAACGGGAACATCCAAGAGGCTCGGGTCTTTCCGGGTCTTCGAAAGCAGAGCGGCAAATGGCGTCAAAAACCACCAATCCTTTCACCTTCCTGCAGCAGGTAAGGTCGGAGACGGCAAAGGTGACTTGGCCGTCGCGGCGCGAAACGGTGATCTCGACGATCATGGTTCTCGTGTTCGCGGTGATTGCGATGATCTTTTTCTTCGCTGCCGATCAGTTAATGGCTCTCGGTGTCGAGTTGATCCTCGGCATCGGCCGCTGAATACCGGCGAATACGGAGAAGTTTTGAGATGACTGCGCGGTGGTACATCGTCCACGCTTACTCGAATTTCGAGAAGAAGGTCGCCGAAGATATTGTCAACAAGGCCAAGCAGAAGGGCCTGAGCGACCAGATCGAGCAGATCGTCGTGCCGACAGAAAAGGTCGTGGAAGTGCGTCGCGGCCGCAAGGTCGATGCCGAGCGCAAGTTCTTTCCGGGCTATGTGCTGCTTAAGGCGCATCTGACGGACGCTGTGTTCTCGCTCGTCAAGAACACGCCGAAGGTCACGGGTTTCCTCGGTGACTCGAAGCCGGTGCCGATCACGGAAGCTGAAGCCCAGCGCATCCTGAACCAGGTTCAGGAAGGCGTCGAGCGGCCGAAGCCGTCGGTCACTTTCGAGATCGGCGAAGCCATTCGCGTCTCGGACGGGCCTTTCGCTTCGTTCAACGGTTTCGTCCAGGAAGTGGACGAGGAGCGGGCGCGGCTCAAGGTGGAAGTTTCGATCTTCGGGCGCGCCGTGCCTGTCGATCTCGAATTCGGACAGGTCGAAAAGGGCTGATCCGAACGCTCGTTGCCGGTTTCGGTAACGGGCAGGCGACGGACGCAAGTCTGTTGTCGAAGCGGTGGGAGGAAGAGGCGGCTTAGCCGGCCGTGGTCTTCCGAACCACCAAACTGCAACCGCCGGAATATTCCGGCTTTGAAACAAGGCAGAGAGAATGGCTAAGAAAATTGCAGGCCAGCTCAAGCTTCAGGTCTCCGCGGGATCGGCAACGCCGTCGCCCCCGATCGGTCCTGCGCTTGGTCAGCGTGGCATCAACATCATGGAATTCTGCAAGGCGTTCAATGCGCAGACGCAGGAAATGGAAAAGGGTTCGCCCGTTCCGGTCGTGATTACGTACTATCAGGACAAGTCGTTCACCTTCGTCATGAAGACGCCGCCGGTGTCCTACTTCCTGAAGAAGGCCGCCAACCTGAAGTCGGGCTCCAAGGAGCCGGGCAAGATCGGTGCAGGCAAGATCAGCCGCGACAAGGTGCGCGAGATCGCCGAAGCCAAGATGAAGGACCTGAACGCGAACGACGTGGAAGCGGCGATGCGCATGGTCGAAGGTTCCGCCCGCTCGATGGGCCTGGAAGTGGTGGGCTGAGATCATGGCAAAGATTGCAAAGCGCGTAGCCAAGTCCCGCGAGGGCATCGACGTCAACAAGGCTTACGGCCTGGGCGAGGCGATCCAGCTTCTCAAGGACCGTTCCACGGTCAAGTTCGACGAGACCATCGAAATCTCGATGAATCTCGGCGTCGATCCGCGTCACGCCGACCAGATGGTCCGTGGCGTCGTCAACCTGCCGAACGGCACGGGCCGCACGGTTCGCGTCGCGGTGTTCGCCAAGGATGCGAAGGCTGATGAAGCCCGCGCTGCTGGCGCTGACATCGTCGGTGCGGAAGATCTGGTCGAGATCGTCCAGAAGGGCACGATCGATTTCGATCGCTGCATCGCCACGCCGGATATGATGCCGCTGGTTGGTCGTCTCGGTAAGGTTCTCGGCCCCCGCGGCATGATGCCGAACCCGAAGGTCGGAACCGTGACCATGGACATCGCCGCCGCCGTCAAGGCGTCCAAGGGCGGTGCGGTCGAGTTCCGCGTCGAAAAGGCCGGCATCATTCATGGCGGCGTCGGCAAGGTTTCCTTCGACGTCAAGGCGCTGGAAGAAAACATCCGCGCTTTCGCCGATGCGGTGAACAAGGCCAAGCCGGCTGGCGCCAAGGGCGTCTACGTCAAGAAGGTGTCCGTCACCTCGACGATGGGCCCCGGCCTGAAGGTCGATCTCTCGACCCTCGCCACGGCTTGATCGATTGAATCGGGATCAGGCTGTAATGGCCTGATTCCCTGAAGAATTCCGGGTTTTAACCGACCCGGATCCGGAGGCGGGAAACCGCTTTCGGAAATCCTGTCCGAGATTGCAGGCGGCTCGCCTTAATTCATATGGGCCTGCATGAGACGGGTGAAGACCCGACAACGGAGCGAACGCTCCAATGAAAGGTTCGAACCGTGTTTGCCTTTTGTCTGCACACCGGCGTGCTGGTGTGGCGATAAGGGGGGCAGGATCCTCGAGCGCCGTTCGGGAGATCTGGAATTTCTGGATAGCCCGCCCGGCAAAAGGCAACCCGGCAGTCATTTCACAGTGAGATGGCTGTCAACTGGAGATAGGCAGTGGACAGAGCGGAAAAACGCGAACTCGTCACGGGCCTGAATGAAGCGTTCTCGAACGCCGGTTCAGTCGTCGTGGCCCACTATGCCGGTATCACCGTTGCGCAGATGAACGACCTTCGGTCGAAAATGCGCGCAGCCGGTGGCACCGTCAAAGTCGCGAAGAACCGCCTCGCCAAAATCGCTCTTCAGGGCACGGAATCCGAAGGCATCATCGACCTGTTCACCGGACAGACGCTGATTGCTTATTCGGAAGATCCAATTGCCGCGCCGAAGGTCGCGTCCGATTTCGCCAAGGGCAATGACAAGCTTGTCATTCTCGGCGGCTCGATGGGCACGACCGCACTCAACGCCGACGGTGTGAAGGCTCTTGCCACACTCCCGTCGCTCGATGAGCTGCGCGCACGTCTGGTTGGCATGATCGCCACCCCGGCTACCAGGATCGCCCAGGTCGTCAACGCACCGGCAGCTCAGCTTGCCCGCGTGTTTGGCGCCTATGCCCGGAAGGACGAGGCGGCATGAGGTTGTTCCTCGCTGTCATCAACATTTGTTCGAACTTTGAAGGAAACTAAAAATGACTGATCTCACCAAGATCGTAGACGACCTTTCGAAGCTGACCGTCCTCGAGGCGGCCGAGCTGTCGAAGCTTCTGGAAGAAAAGTGGGGCGTTTCGGCTGCGGCTCCCGTGGCTGTTGCTGCTGCTGGCGGCGGTGCCGCTGCTGCTGCTCCGGTTGAAGAGAAGACCGAATTCGACGTCGTTCTCGTCGACGCCGGCGCTCAGAAGATCAACGTGATCAAGGAAGTGCGCGCGATCACCGGTCTCGGCCTCAAGGAAGCCAAGGACCTGGTGGAAGCCGCTCCGAAGCCGGTCAAGGAAGCCGTCGCCAAGGCGGACGCCGACAAGATCAAGGCTCAGCTCGAAGCAGCTGGCGCCAAGGTCGAACTGAAGTAAGCGTTACGGCTTTCGGCGGACGGTTTTGCCGTCCGCCGATCCCGCGTGACGCGAAAGCGTTTGGAGAACCTCTTTCCTGAAGGCCGGAAACGGCTTTCAGGAAACGGGTTTTCGCCCGTTTCAGATGGACCGCCGGCGGAAGGCGGTCATGTATTGCAAGGCGCGAGATGCAGCGCGCCCCAAGAGAGGCAGCAAGGAGCGACGATGGCCCAGACCCAGACTTTCAATGGCCGCAGACGCGTACGCAAATTCTTCGGGAACATCCCGGAAGTTGCGGAGATGCCGAACCTGATCGAGGTTCAGAAGGCATCTTATGACCAGTTCCTGATGGTGGACGAGCCCAAGGGCGGCCGTCCTGACGAAGGACTGCAGGCCGTTTTCAAGTCGGTCTTCCCGATCTCGGACTTTTCCGGCGCATCGATGCTGGAATTCGTCAAGTACGAGTTCGAGGCACCGAAATTCGACGTTGACGAATGCCGTCAGCGCGACCTGACCTATGCAGCGCCGCTGAAGGTGACGCTGCGCCTTATCGTGTTCGATATCGACGAGGATACCGGCTCCAAGTCCATCAAGGACATCAAGGAGCAGGACGTCTACATGGGCGACATGCCGCTCATGACGCTCAACGGCACCTTCATCATCAACGGCACCGAGCGCGTCATCGTTTCGCAGATGCACCGTTCGCCGGGCGTGTTCTTCGACCATGACAAGGGCAAGTCGCACTCGTCGGGCAAGCTTCTGTTTGCCGCGCGCGTCATCCCTTATCGCGGTTCGTGGCTCGACATCGAGTTCGACTCGAAGGACGTCGTGCATGCCCGTATCGACCGCCGCCGCAAGATTCCGGTGACGTCGCTGCTGATGGCGCTTGGCATGGACGGTGAAGAGATCCTCTCCACCTTCTACAACAAGATCGAATACAAGCAGTCGGGCGACCATTGGCGCATTCCCTTCACCGTGGATCGCTTCCGCGGCTTGAAGGCTGTCGATGATCTGGTCGATGCCGACACCGGCGAAATCGTCGTCGAAGCCGGCAAGAAGATCACTGCGCGTCAGGCCAAGCAGCTTGCCGACAAGGGTCTGAAGGCGATCAAGGCGACGCAGGACGATCTCTACGGCAGCTATCTGGCTGAAGACGTGGTTGATTTCGCGACCGGCGAAATCTTCCTCGAAGCCGGCGACGAGATCGACGAGAAGACCCTTAAGGTTCTGCTCTCGACGGGCGCTGAGGAATTCACCGTTCTCGACATCGATCACATCAATGTCGGCGGCTATATCCGCAACACGCTCGCCGTCGACAAGAACGAAAGCCGCCAGGACGCGCTGTTCGACATCTATCGCGTCATGCGTCCGGGCGAGCCGCCCACCATTGACACCGCCGAAGCGATGTTCAATTCGCTGTTCTTTGACGCCGACCGCTACGACCTTTCGGCCGTCGGCCGCGTCAAGATGAACATGCGTCTCGACCTGAAGGCCGAGGACACCGTGCGCGTGCTGCGCAAGGAAGACATCCTTGCCGTGGTCAAGACGCTGGTCGAACTGCGCGACGGCAAGGGCGAGATCGACGACATCGACAATCTCGGCAACCGCCGTGTGCGTTCTGTCGGCGAACTGATGGAAAACCAGTACCGCGTCGGCCTGCTCCGCATGGAGCGCGCGATCAAGGAACGCATGTCCTCGATCGAGATCGACACGGTCATGCCGCAGGACCTGATCAACGCCAAGCCGGCGGCTGCCGCCGTGCGCGAGTTCTTCGGTTCCTCGCAGCTTTCGCAGTTCATGGACCAGACCAACCCGCTGTCGGAGATCACCCACAAGCGTCGTCTTTCGGCGCTTGGACCCGGTGGTCTGACCCGCGAGCGCGCCGGCTTCGAAGTGCGCGACGTGCACCCAACGCATTACGGCCGCATCTGCCCGATCGAAACGCCGGAAGGCCCGAACATCGGCCTGATCAACTCGCTGGCGACGTTTGCGCGCGTCAACAAGTACGGCTTCATCGAAACGCCTTACCGCAAGATCGTCGACGGTAAGGTGACGCTGGACGTCAGCTACCTCTCGGCGATGGAAGAGTCGAAGCACTATGTCGCGCAGGCTAACGCCTTGCTCGACGAGAACGGCGCTTTCGTCGACGAATTTGTCATTTGCCGCCATGCCGGCGAAGTGATGATGGCGCCGCGCGAAAACGTCGATCTCATGGACGTGTCACCGAAGCAGCTCGTGTCTGTTGCTGCGGCTCTGATCCCGTTCCTGGAAAACGACGACGCCAACCGCGCTCTGATGGGCTCGAACATGCAGCGTCAGGCCGTGCCGCTGGTGCGCGCCGAAGCGCCGTTCGTCGGCACCGGCATGGAGCCGATCGTCGCTCGTGACTCCGGTGCCGCCATCGGCGCCCGTCGCGGCGGCATCGTCGACCAGGTTGATGCGACGCGTATCGTCATCCGCGCAACGGAAGATCTCGATCCGGGCAAGTCCGGCGTCGATATCTACCGGCTGATGAAGTTCCAGCGTTCGAACCAGAACACCTGCATCAACCAGCGTCCGCTGGTGCGCATGGGCGACCACGTCAACAAGGGCGACATCATTGCCGACGGTCCTTCGACCGATCTCGGCGATCTGGCGCTCGGCCGCAACGTGCTCGTCGCGTTCATGCCGTGGAACGGCTACAACTACGAGGACTCGATCCTGCTCTCCGAGCGTATCGTGGCCGACGACGTCTTCACCTCGATCCACATCGAGGAGTTCGAGGTCATGGCCCGCGACACGAAGCTCGGACCGGAGGAAATCACGCGCGACATTCCGAACGTTTCGGAAGAAGCACTGAAGAACCTCGACGAAGCCGGCATTGTCTATATCGGTGCGGAAGTGCTGCCGGGCGACATTCTGGTTGGCAAGATCACGCCGAAGGGTGAAAGCCCGATGACGCCGGAAGAAAAGCTTCTGCGCGCCATCTTTGGCGAAAAGGCTTCGGACGTACGTGACACCTCCATGCGCATGCCGCCCGGAACCTACGGTACGGTCGTCGAAGTCCGCGTGTTCAACCGCCACGGCGTCGAAAAAGACGAACGTGCGATGGCGATCGAGCGCGAGGAAATCGAACGTCTGGCCAAGGACCGTGACGACGAGCAGGCAATTCTCGACCGCAACGTCTACAGCCGCCTGAGCGACGTGCTCATCGGCAAGGATGCGATTGCCGGACCGAAGGGCTTCAAGAAGGGCTCGAGCGTCGGCAAGGACACTCTGGAAGAGTATCCGCGTTCGCAGTGGTGGCAGTTTGCCGTCGAGGACGAGAAGCAGCAGAGCGAACTCGAAGCTCTGCGCGGCCAGTACGACGATTCCAAGAAGGCGCTTGAACAGCGCTTCATGGACAAGGTCGAGAAGGTGCAGCGCGGCGACGAGATGCCGCCCGGCGTCATGAAGATGGTCAAGGTCTTCGTGGCCGTGAAGCGCAAGATGCAGCCCGGCGACAAGATGGCCGGCCGTCACGGCAACAAGGGTGTCGTGTCGCGTATCGTTCCGGTCGAGGACATGCCGTTCCTCGAGGACGGCACGCATGCGGATATCGTGCTCAACCCGCTGGGTGTGCCGAGCCGTATGAATGTCGGCCAGATTCTGGAAACGCATCTGGGCTGGGCTTGCGCCGGCATGGGCAGGAAGATCGGCGAACTGATCGAGGCCTACAAGGCTGGTGGCAACGCCGACATCAAGCCGCTGCGGGACGAGATCGAGCACCTGATCCCGGACAACGACCGCAACGAGCCGGTTCGCCAGTTCGACGACGAGTCCATCGTTCGCCTCGGCGAGCAGATGAGGCGCGGCGTCTCCATTGCGACCCCGGTGTTCGACGGCGCGCATGAAGTCCACATCAATGAGATGCTGGAAACTGCGGGCCTTCACTCAAGCGGTCAGTCGCAGCTCTATGACGGGCGTACCGGCGAGCCGTTCGATCGCAAGGTGACGATGGGCTATATCTATATGCTCAAGCTTCACCATCTCGTGGACGACAAGATCCACGCGCGTTCGATCGGACCGTACTCGCTCGTTACACAGCAGCCGCTGGGCGGCAAGGCGCAGTTCGGTGGCCAGCGCTTCGGCGAAATGGAGGTCTGGGCGCTCGAAGCTTACGGCGCCGCCTACACGCTGCAGGAAATGCTGACCGTGAAGTCGGACGACGTGGCAGGCCGTACCAAGGTCTACGAGGCGATCGTGCGTGGCGACGACTCCTTCGAGGCAGGCATTCCGGAGAGCTTCAACGTTCTCGTCAAGGAAATGCGCTCGCTGGGTCTCAATGTCGAACTGGAAAACACCAGGATCGACGAGCAGCCGACGCGTCTGCCTGACGCTGCCGAATAGGCGAATAAGGCGAACCGCGGAGCGCGATTGCTCTCTGCGGTTCGCCGATAAATTCATGCGGCCGCACGATCGGCCGCTCGTACGGATCCGGTGACGCCAGCGAAGCGGCGGCGATCGAGCGGATCACCCAAGGGGCTAAATCGCCCGGTAATATTCGAATAGGGGCCTTCGGTCCCGAGAAGGAGAACGGCATGAACCAAGAGGTCATGAATCTCTTCAACAACAACGCCCCGGCGCAGGTGTTCGATTCCATCCGGATTTCGCTCGCCAGCCCGGAAAAGATCCTGTCCTGGTCGTTCGGCGAGATCAAGAAGCCGGAGACGATCAACTACCGTACGTTCAAGCCGGAACGCGACGGGTTGTTCTGCGCGCGCATCTTCGGGCCGATCAAGGACTATGAGTGCCTGTGCGGCAAGTACAAGCGCATGAAGTACAAGGGCGTCATCTGCGAAAAGTGCGGCGTGGAAGTTACGCTGTCGCGCGTTCGCCGCGAGCGCATGGGCCATATCGAGCTCGCAGCACCCGTCGCCCACATCTGGTTCCTGAAGTCGCTGCCTTCGCGCATCGGCACGCTGCTCGACATGACGCTCAAGGATATCGAGCGCGTTCTCTATTTCGAGAACTACATCGTCACCGAGCCGGGCCTGACCGCGCTTAAGGAAAACCAGCTTCTTTCCGAAGAAGAATACATGATCGCCGTCGACGAGTATGGCGAGGACCAGTTCACCGCCATGATCGGCGCTGAGGCCATTCATGACCTTCTGGCAGGCATGGACCTGGAGAAGATCGCGGGCGACCTGCGCTCCGAGCTTGCCTCGACCACGTCGGAACTGAAGCAGAAGAAGTATCTCAAGCGCCTGAAGGTGGTCGAGAACTTCATGGAATCCGGCAACCGTCCGGAATGGATGATCATGAAGGTCGTCCCGGTCATCCCGCCGGACCTGCGTCCGCTGGTGCCGCTGGATGGCGGCCGCTTCGCGACGTCCGACCTGAACGATCTCTATCGCCGCGTCATCAACCGTAACAACCGCCTGAAGCGCCTTATCGAGCTTCGCGCGCCGGGCATCATCATCCGCAACGAGAAGCGCATGCTTCAGGAAGCGGTCGATGCACTGTTCGACAACGGCCGCCGCGGCCGTGTCATCACGGGTGCCAACAAGCGTCCGCTGAAGTCGCTGTCCGACATGCTCAAGGGCAAGCAGGGCCGGTTCCGCCAGAACCTGCTCGGCAAGCGCGTCGACTATTCCGGCCGTTCGGTCATCGTGACCGGTCCGGAGCTCAAGCTGCACCAGTGCGGCCTGCCGAAGAAGATGGCGCTCGAGCTGTTCAAGCCGTTCATCTACGCCCGCCTCGACGCCAAGGGTTACTCCTCGACCGTCAAGCAGGCCAAGAAGCTGGTCGAAAAGGAAAAGCCGGAAGTCTGGGATATCCTCGACGAGGTCATCCGCGAGCATCCGGTTCTGCTCAATCGCGCTCCGACGCTTCACCGCCTCGGCATCCAGGCGTTCGAGCCGATCCTGATCGAAGGCAAGGCGATCCAGCTTCACCCGCTGGTCTGCACGGCCTTCAACGCCGACTTCGACGGTGACCAGATGGCCGTTCACGTGCCGCTGTCGCTTGAAGCTCAGCTTGAAGCGCGTGTCCTGATGATGTCGACCAACAACATCCTGCACCCGGCCTCCGGCGCACCGATCATCGTGCCGTCGCAGGACATGGTGCTGGGCCTGTACTACCTGTCGATCGTCAACCAGAACGAGCCGGGCGAGGGCATGGTGTTTGCCGACATGGGCGAACTCCAGCACGCACTCGAGACCAAGGCTGTTACGCTGCATGCCAAGATCCGCGGCCGTTTCCGTACGGTCGATGCGGAAGGCAACGTCGTGTCGAAGATCCATGACACCACGCCCGGCCGCATGATCATCGGCGAGCTTCTGCCGAAGAACGTCAATGTGCCTTACGAGACCGCCAACCAGGAGATGACCAAGAAGAACATCTCCAAGATGATCGACACGGTCTACCGCCACTGCGGTCAGAAAGAGACGGTCATTTTCTGCGATCGCATCATGGCTCTCGGTTTTGCCCATGCCTGCCGCGCCGGCATTTCGTTCGGCAAGGACGACATGCTGATCCCGGACGCCAAGGAAAAGCTGGTCGCCGACACCGAGGCGCTCGCGAAGGAATACGAGCAGCAGTACAATGACGGCCTGATCACTCAGGGCGAAAAGTACAACAAGGTCGTCGATGCTTGGGCCAAGTGCTCGGAAAAGGTCGCCGACGAGATGATGGCCCGCATCAAGGCCGTCGAGTTCGAGGACAATGGCCGTCAGAAGCCGATGAACTCGATCTACATGATGTCGCATTCGGGTGCGCGTGGTTCGCCCACCCAGATGCGTCAGCTCGCCGGCATGCGCGGCCTGATGGCCAAGCCTTCGGGCGAGATCATCGAAACGCCGATCATCTCGAACTTCAAGGAAGGTCTGACCGTTCTTGAATACTTCAACTCGACCCACGGCGCCCGCAAGGGTCTGGCCGACACCGCGTTGAAGACGGCAAACTCCGGCTACCTGACCCGTCGTCTCGTCGACGTGGCGCAGGATTGCATCGTCAACTCCGTCGACTGCGGCACCGACAAGGGCCTCACCATGCAGCCGATCGTCGATGCCGGCCAGGTCGTTGCCTCACTCGGACAGCGCGTTCTCGGACGCACGGCGCTCGACGACATCAACCACCCGCTTACGGGTGACCTGATCGTCAAGGCCGGCACTCTGATGGACGAGCGCGACGTCGAGCAGATCGAAAAGGCTGCGATCCAGTCGATCCGCATCCGCTCGGCGCTGACCTGCGAAGTCAAGACCGGCGTCTGCGCCGTCTGCTACGGACGTGACCTTGCCCGCGGTACCCCGGTCAACCAGGGTGAAGCGGTCGGCGTCATCGCCGCGCAGTCGATCGGCGAGCCGGGCACCCAGCTCACCATGCGTACCTTCCACATGGGCGGTACGGCGCAGGTGGTGGACAGCTCGTTCCTTGAAGCCTCGTATGAGGGCAAGGTCGAGATCCGCAACCGCAACGTGGTTCGCAACTCCGACGGCCAGCTCATGGTCATGGGCCGCAACATGGCGGTCCTGATCCTGGACGAAGCCGGCAAGGAACGCGCCACGCACCGCGTCACCTATGGTTCGCGTATCTTCGTGGACGATGGCGACAAGGTGAAGCGCGGCCAGCGTATCGCCGAGTGGGACCCGTATACCCGCCCGATCCTCACCGAAATCGAGGGCAGGGTGGTGTTCGAGGATCTGGTCGACGGCATCTCCGTTCAGGAAACGGCCGACGAATCGACCGGCATCACCAAGCGTGAAGTCATCGACTGGCGTTCGACCCCGCGCGGTTCGGACCTCAAGCCGGCGCTCGCGATCCACGATGCCAAGGGCAAGGTCGGCAAGCTCGCCAAGGGCGGCGATGCACGCTTCCTGCTCTCGGTCGAGGCGATCCTTTCGGTCGAACCGGGTTCCATGGTTCGTCCGGGCGACGTGATTGCGCGTATCCCGATGGAAAGCGCGAAGACGAAGGACATCACCGGCGGTCTGCCGCGTGTTGCCGAACTCTTCGAGGCTCGCCGTCCGAAGGATCACGCCATCATCGCCGAGATCGACGGTACGATCCGCTTCGGGCGCGACTACAAGAACAAGCGCCGCATCATCATCGAGCCGCATGACTCGACAATGGAGCCGGTCGAATACCTGATCCCGAAGGGCAAGCCGTTCCATCTTCAGGACGGTGATGCGATCGAGAAGGGCGACTACATCCTCGACGGCAATCCGGCGCCGCACGACATTCTGGCGATCAAGGGCGTGGAGGCTCTGGCCTCGTATCTCGTCAATGAAATCCAGGAAGTCTACCGGTTGCAGGGCGTGTTGATCAACGACAAGCACATCGAGGTGATCGTTCGCCAGATGCTGCAGAAGGTCGAGATCACGGCACAGGGCGACTCGATCTACATTCCGGGCGACCATGTCGACGTGATCGAGTTCGACGAGATCAACGATCGTCTGATCGAGGAAGGCAAGAAGCCTGCAGAAGGCCAGCCGGTGCTGCTCGGCATCACCAAGGCTTCGCTGCAGACGCCGTCCTTCATCTCGGCCGCCTCCTTCCAGGAGACGACCCGCGTGCTCACCGAAGCAGCCGTTGCCGGCAAGACCGACATGCTGCAGGGCCTGAAGGAAAACGTCATCGTCGGCCGTCTCATCCCGGCCGGCACAGGTGGCCAGATGAGCCAGATCCGTCGCATCGCGACGCATCGCGACGAACTTATCCTCGACGAGCGTCGCAAGACGTCCGGCGTGGAAGTCGCCGACCCGATGCTGACCGACATGGTCAACGCAGCTCAGTAAGCTTTTGGGCTGTTGGTAAAGAAATGCCGCCGGGGCGACCCGGCGGCATTTTTGTTTGAGCCTCGATGTCTGTGCGTTGCCGGACACTCCCATATGGGGGGTGACAGCGCATCAGCCGGAAGACGATACTAGCCGGGACGATTGCCGACGGTCGCAGATTCGGGCGGGAAGCCTGCGGCCAGAGTGATCCGAGTGGTTGATCCGTTCGCGGGATCTTGATGCAACAGAGGCAGTCCACTTATTCTGCCTCGGGGACACCGCCAATCTCTGTCCGGGGGCATGGCCGACAACAGGAGAGATGGCTGGGTGTGTTTCGACAATGTCGAACTGCATTGTCTCGTGTGTGACGGTTCCTTGCGCTGCATGGTTTTAGCGCGCAAGCTCGAGGGGGAAGGTTGAGAGATCAGTTTCAGACTACGCGGCTTCGATCGGAGGTCTAACCTCCATCTCCGCGCTTTGGCCGTCCGGCTGTGCCCCATCCGGACGGCCTTTTTGATTCTCGAATCAAGCCCAATCGGCGCAGAGCCCTTTTTCAGGAACTCAGTTCGCTTCGTTGAAGGTAACGATGGACACGTCGCCTTCCAGCGCGCCCTGAAACGCGGACAGATGCGGCTCGTCGTCGGGCTCGCCCTCCATATCGCCGATCTGGTCGAGCTCGGCTTCGGCATATCCTTCCTTCGCCAGGGCCTCCAAAGCCCGGCGCACCGCCGAATCATCGTCCGGCGCGACCAGCATCACGTGGACACCTTCTGATTTTCCGCCTTTTCTGCGCCAGACTCGGCCTGTGATGATGGTTACGGGGCGTTCTTCGTTGTCGTTCATCAGTGATTCCATTATTCAGGCAGCTATTGTCGTACATGAGCGGTTTTTCGCATGAAGATCGGGCAGGGGACAGACAAAAGCGTGTCACTTTCTTTTTCGCAATTGCGAAATCGCGAAAGAAAATGTCGCCGACCGCGCCGGAGCCGTTCAAGTCGCGGTTTTGTTAAGATATTTGGGCGGTCGGGCTTGACGATGTTCGAGGTAGCGCGTATTAGCCGCCTCGTCTGAACCCATGTGAGGTCTGGCTTTCCGGCGCGACACGCTCTGGAGTTTGCCTCAAACAAGGTTCGTTTTACGAGCGACTACACATTTCCGGCGTGCATGAGGCGGGTTCCGCTTCCTCTGCTTTTGTTCGGGCGCACCGCGAATTCGCGGTTTGTGGCCCGAATTTGCGTATGGAAATACCGCTTGAAGCCGCCCGTGAATGGGCCCGAGACACGGAATTTGAGAGACAAGAGGGTTTAATGCCTACCGTCAACCAGCTGATCCGCAAGCCGCGCATTGCGCCGGTAAAGCGCAATAAGGTTCCGGCCATGCAGGCCAATCCGCAGAAGCGGGGCGTCTGCACGCGCGTCTATACGACGACGCCGAAGAAGCCGAACTCCGCGCTCCGTAAGGTCGCGAAAATCCGCCTGACCAATGGCTTCGAAGTGATTGGCTACATTCCTGGTGAAGGTCACAACCTTCAGGAGCACTCCGTGGTCATGATCCGCGGCGGCCGCGTGAAGGATCTTCCGGGTGTGCGTTACCACATCATCCGCGGCGTGCTCGACACGCAGGGCGTGAAGAACCGCAAGCAGCGCCGCTCGAAGTACGGCGCCAAGCGTCCGAAATAAGGTTTACCGGCTCAGGCGCTTTTGTTGCCGAGCCTCGAAGTTGAGAGACGAGAACCATGTCCCGACGCCATAGTGCAGAGAAGCGTGAGATCAACCCGGACCCCAAGTTCGGCGATCTGATCGTTACGAAATTCATGAACGCCGTCATGTATGACGGCAAGAAGTCGGTCGCCGAGACGATCGTCTACGGTGCCCTTGATCAGGTTCAGGCCAAGACCAAGCAGGAGCCGGTGACGGTTTTCCATCAGGCGCTCGACAATGTCGCGCCGCACGTCGAGGTTCGTTCGCGCCGCGTCGGTGGTGCAACCTATCAGGTTCCGGTCGACGTCCGTCCGGAGCGCCGTCAGGCGCTTGCCATTCGCTGGCTGATCACTGCTGCTCGCAACCGTAACGAGACGACCATGGTCGACCGTCTGTCGGGCGAACTGATGGATGCTGCCAACAACCGTGGCACCGCCGTCAAGAAGCGTGAAGACACCCACAAGATGGCTGAAGCCAACCGCGCGTTCGCGCACTACCGCTGGTAACGGCGCGAACGGACTTACAGGAAGGCATCCATCATGGCCCGCGAATATAAAATCGAAGACTACCGCAATTTCGGCATCATGGCGCATATCGACGCCGGCAAGACGACGACGACCGAGCGCGTCCTCTATTACACGGGCAAGTCGCACAAGATCGGCGAAGTCCATGACGGCGCTGCTACCATGGACTGGATGGAGCAGGAGCAGGAGCGTGGTATCACCATCACCTCCGCTGCTACGACGACCTACTGGAAGGGTCGCGACGGCAAGATGCGCCGCTTCAACATCATCGACACGCCCGGCCACGTCGATTTCACCATTGAAGTCGAGCGCTCGCTGCGCGTTCTCGACGGCGCGATCGCTCTTCTGGACGCGAACGCTGGTGTCGAGCCGCAGACGGAAACCGTCTGGCGCCAGGCTGACAAGTATCATGTCCCGCGCATGATTTTCTGCAACAAGATGGACAAGATCGGCGCCGATTTCTATCGCTCGGCCGAAATGATCAAGACCCGTCTTGGCGCCACCGCCATTGTCATGCAGCTGCCGATCGGCGCTGAGACCGAATTCAAGGGCGTTGTCGATCTGATCGAGATGAACGCGCTGGTTTGGCGCGACGAGAGCCTCGGCGCTGCCTGGGATGTCGTCGAAATCCCGGCCGATCTCAAGGACCGCGCTGAAGAGTACCGCGAGCGTATGATCGAGACGGCCGTCGAAATGGACGAGACCGCGCTTGAGAACTACCTCGATGGCAAGATGCCGACGAATGACGAACTGCGCGCTCTGATCCGCAAGGGCACGATCGCCGTCAAGTTCTTCCCGATGTTCTGTGGCTCGGCCTTCAAGAACAAGGGCGTTCAGCCGCTGCTCGACGCCGTTGTCGAGTTCCTGCCTTCGCCGATCGACGTTCCGGCGATCAAGGGTATCGATCCCAAGACCGAAGCCGACATGGTTCGCCTGCCGAACGATGAAGAGCCTCTGTCGATGCTGGCCTTCAAGGTCATGAACGATCCGTTCGTTGGCTCGCTGACCTTCTGCCGCATCTACTCCGGCAAGGTCGCCAAGGGCGCTTCGCTCGAGAACACCGTCAAGGGCAAGAAAGAGCGCATCGGCCGCATGCTGCAGATGCACTCCAACTCGCGCTCCGACATCGAAGAGGCCTACGCCGGCGACATCGTCGCTTTGGCTGGTCTCAAGGAGACGACCACTGGCGATACGCTTTGCGATCCGCTGAAGCCGGTTATCCTCGAGCGCATGGAATTCCCCGAGCCGGTCATCCAGATCGCGATCGAGCCGAAGACCAAGGGCGACCAGGAAAAGATGGGCCTCGCGCTGCATCGCCTGGCTGCCGAGGATCCGTCCTTCCGCGTCAAGACTGACGAAGAGTCGGGCCAGACCATCATCGCCGGCATGGGCGAGCTTCACCTCGACATCATCGTCGATCGCATGAAGCGCGAATACAAGGTCGAGGCCAACGTCGGCGCGCCGCAGGTTGCGTATCGCGAAACCATCACGCGTACTCACGAACAGGACTACACCCACAAGAAGCAGTCGGGTGGTACCGGTCAGTTCGCCCGCGTCAAGATCGTGTTCGAGCCGAACCCCGAAGGCGAAGATTTCGTGTTCGAGTCCAAGATCGTCGGCGGTGCGGTTCCCAAGGAATACGTACCGGGTGTCGAAAAGGGCATTCGCAGCGTTCTGTCGTCCGGTCCTTTCGCAGGCTTCCCGATGATCGCCGTCAAGGCGACCCTCATCGACGGTGCCTTCCACGATGTCGACTCCTCGGTTCTGGCGTTCGAAATCGCTGGTCGTGCGTGTCTTCGCGAAGCTGCCCCGAAGCTCGGCGTTCAGCTGCTCGAGCCGGTCATGAAGGTCGAAGTCGTGACGCCGGAAGACTATGTCGGCAGCGTTATCGGCGATCTGAACAGCCGTCGTGGCCAGATCCAGGGCCAGGAAAGCCGTGGTGTCGCCGTGGTCGTCAATGCGATGGTCCCGCTGGCCAACATGTTCAAATATGTGGACAGCCTGCGCTCGATGTCGCAGGGCCGCGCCCAGTACTCGATGACTTTCGACCACTACGAAGCGGTTCCGACTGCAGTGGCTCAGGAAGTTCAGAAGAAATACGCGTAATTCCGAGGAATTGCGTCTGTAAGTTAATTCAACGCCCTAACGGGCTGCAAGGAATGGAGACTTCACATGGCTAAGAGTAAATTTGAGCGCAACAAGCCGCATGTGAACATTGGCACGATTGGTCACGTTGACCATGGCAAGACGTCATTGACGGCTGCGAT
>NZ_FPBI01000018.1:0-122988 GCF_900116595.1 Mesorhizobium sp. YR577
TCGTTCTGCCACCCTCCAACAGCTCCACACCCCAATCCACAGCCCCATCCGCCCCCAACGCAACAGCCACACGATGAATGCGCCACCCTGTCGCCTTCGAAGCGGTCTTCCCCTGGCGATGTTGTATTCGCGGTAGCCTGCTTCATCCGCCCAGTAAGCTCAGGTTCGCTGCATGTTGGCATTGGACTGGAGAGCGTTCACGCCGAGCTACGCGGTGAACTGATGGATGTCTTCGACTTTGCCAGCCACCGAGCCGGCCAAGCCTCACGCTCCTGCCTCGCGAACCAGCACCTTGAGAACCTGTCGCCAGGCGCGGGCCAGCAGGCTCTCGGCGCGGCCGTCCAGCAGGAGCACGCCGCGCCAGGTCTGGGCCGGATCGCCCCGTTCGTCGACCGCGCGTGCGGTCACTGCATACTCCGCGGCGATAGGCACCAGCCGTTTGCCATCGGAGGCATGCACGGCAATCCGGCCGCCGAACTGCGAGGTCAGTTGCGGGATTTCGAGTTGCTGGGCGCCTGATATCGCAACCGATGCCAGGACTACTCTCAGCTTCGGTTGAGTGAGGTCGTCGGGAATGAACCAACCGGTCGATCCGGGTTCGATGCGGGCGCGGTCATTGCCGGACACGTAGCCGCGTATGACCGATCCGTCGTCGGCCGACAGGAAAGCGAGCTGCTCCTTGCGCGAAATCCATTGTCCCGGCGCGATTTCAGCGTTCATGTCGGCGATCCTGCCGTTGAAGGGAGCCTTGATGACGAGCTTCGCCTCACGCTGCGCGAGACCGTCGCGCTTTGCCACGAGGCTGCTCAGCTGGGTGGCGATCACGCCCCGCCCGGCAAGATCCTCCGCATCGGCGCCGATGCGGCCAATGCGCTGCTGCGCTAGGTCGATCTCGATTTCGGCCAGCCCGCGTTCCTGCGCCAGCGTGGGTGAAGAAATGACGAAAAGCACATCGCCTTTTCGCACCATGTTCCCACGCTTGGCATTTATCTCTTCGATGCGACCGGCTTCTTCGGCAAAGAGCCGCACAAACGTTTCCGGCAGGATCAGAGCAGGGGCGCTGACGCGGGTCGAAAGCGGCATGGCCGCGAGGACGGCGAGGCCTGCAACGATTGCGAGGGTCACATAGGTCCGGCGGCTTGCAAAGATGTCGCTGCGCATAGCCCTCCACTCCTTGAGCTCCGACCAAACGGGGCGGATGATGAAAAACCCGATCTCGACGGCAAACAGCATCACGCCAACCAGCTTGATGGTGAAATGATAGACCAGCAGCGCGATGCCGAGATAAAGCGTCAGCCGATAGATCGCCGTGCAGATTGCATAGACCGTCACGATGGCATCGAGGCGCGGCGGGAACGGCTCCGGTGGCGGATAGCCGAGCCCGAACAGGAATTCGCGCAGCCGCCAGCGCATGTGGCGGAACGCCCTCGGCTGCAGGTTCTCGATGCCGAGCAGGTCCGCCAGCATGTAATAGCCGTCGAAACGCATGAACGGATTGGTGTTCACCAGCAGGCTCAACACCCAGCCTGCCGCCGCCAGGACGAAGACAGCGCTGCGCAACGGGCCGTCGGGTATGAACACCCAGAGGAACAGCGCAAAGGCTGCCACGCAAAGCTCGGTGATGACGCCAGCGGAATCGATCGCCATGCGCGAACGGCGGGATTTCAGTTTCCAGGCTTCGGTGACGTCGGTGTAGAGCAGCGGCATCATCACCATGAAGGCAACGCCCATGGTCGGCACGCGGCAGCCGTGCCGGTGCGCGACGTAAGCATGGCCGAGTTCATGCAGCGATTTGATCAGCACGATCGAGACGAGCGAGATCGCAGCACCTTCGAACGAAAAGACATAAGGGAAGGTGCCGATGAATTCTTCCCATTGCCGGGAGACGAGATAGAGACCGGCCAGGCCGACAAGCGCCGCAAAGAGCAGGAAGCCACGGCTGAACAGAAACGAGACATAGGGCCAAGTCGCGCGAATGAACGGCTCCGGCCTGACCAGCGGAATCCTGAAGAACAGATAATTGTGGATCAGTTGCATGAACAGCGAATGGCGCCGCTGCGAGGCATCGTAGAGCCCTCGCCATGATCCGGAGGCCGGCTGCGCCAGGAAAAAGTTTACGTCGAGCATGCGCAGCACCATGCCCACCTCTTCGGCGTCGGTCTGCCGGCCGAAACGGGCATTGAGGGTTCGGTTGAGCGCTCCAATGGTCGCACTGCGGTTCCACACCGAAAGCAACTGGAACATCTCGTAGGTGACGCGGAAGAAGCGATTGCGCAAAGGGTCTAGGACGACCCATACCGGCTCACCGGAATAACTCGTCCCGCCGCGCATGATCTGCAGGTCTTCGCGCAGGGACGGCAGCGGGATGTCGGGCGCGTTCATAGGCCGAGCCGCTGCCTTATCGCGGCAATAGGGCGGCGGAACAGATAGTAGGCCAGCGGCACCTTTTCGCCGGAGACTTGCGCGGTTCCGCGAATGCCCAGCCGCAGATCGGTCTGGTTCTCGTCGATCGAGGCGTAGACGCGGTAGGCGAGCACATTGCCTTCGATCAATTGCGCCTCGTAGGAAGCAGTCCGGACATGGGCGGTGATTGGGCGAAGTGGGTCGGAATCGAGAAATGCTCGCACCCTGGCGCCGGATGTCACGGCGACCGCATCGGCCACGGGAACGTCGACGCGGATCTGTATTTTCTTCGGGTCCGCGATTTCCATCACGCGTTCGCCAGTGGAAACCGGCCGGCCGATCCAGTCCCGCTTGTCGGTGAATATGACGACACCTGAAGCGGGAGCGGTAACTTCGGTGCGCTTGAGAAGATCGCCGGCATAGTCTCGTTTTGCGGTGGCAAGAGACAGCTCCGTGCGCGTGACCGCCAGGTCGCCGCGCACCCGCGGATCTGCCACCGCACCTTGCGAAACCTGCTTGAGCTTGGCCTCGGCCACCTTCACGTCCTGCTCGGCGACAGCCAGTTCGTTGCGAAGTGCAGTATCCGACATGCGAAGGAGAAGCTGGCCTTCCTGCACGCTGGCATTGGGATCGACCACGATCGAGTCGATAACGCCGTCGATTGGTGCTGCAACGATCCGGGGTTCGATCGGCGCGATTTCGGCCGGTGCCAGAACGGTCAGCGGCACGGGATAAAACCCCGCCGCGATCGCCGCCACCGCACCAACTGCGAGCCACGGTTTTAGACGAAACCGCCGCTTCAGCCGCCGTTCTCCCGTCAGCGCCGACCAAGCGTGGCCATAGGTTTCCGCCAGCCGCGCCGCGACGATCAGGTCTCCTTCGTTCCATGGCACTTCGCGGGCCAGAAGCATGCCGGCAAAGACGTGGCCATCGCGCAGCTTCAACGGCAGCCAGACGAGGAAGCGGTAGGGGAACGATTTGTGTTCCTCATCGTCCGGCGGACAATAGGCCGGCAGCACGAACTCACGCTTGCCGTTCAGGCCGGCGTCAGCCTCGAGCGCTCGCACGATACCTTCGATCCAGCGGATGCGCGGTGAGTCCCGCTCGACCTTGCCGATCGAAGACACCGCTTCAACCCTCTGCCGGGCGCGTTTGTTGGCAAAGACGAATATCTGCCGCGCGCGGGTTAGCCGGAGTGTTTCATTGGCGATGAGGAAGACCAGCTCGCCGACTGTCTCGGCCCGCCGGGCTTCCGCCTCGATCTTCAGCAACAGATCGAACGCCTGCTGGTTCGGCGGTTGCTGGGGGCCGAGGGGGGGCTTCGCCTGAATCAAGGTCGGTTTGGCCTGTGCAGGCTGCGGGCCGACTTTCTCAGCCATCGGGCGCCTTGAACTTCGCCGGTCCGCTCATTCCCGGCAGCACGCCGTTCGTATTGCCGGTGAAGCGGCCGATCACCTTGACGGTCTGGCTGACGGGGTCGACGACCGCAGCAATGCGCGACACCTCGGCCGGCAATGAACCGCCGGTTTCCTCGATGCTGAAATCGAAACTCACACCAGGCTTCAGCCATTTCAGCCACAGTGACGGCAACAGCATCTCGATTTCCAGCTCGGACTGGCCGACGATCTGCATGATGGGCTGGGTGCGGTCGGGGATCTCATAAGCATGGGCGCGCATCACCGCAACGCGGCCGTCGAACGGCGCCTTGATGGTGCAGCGGGCAAGCTTGCTTTGATAGGCCTCGACCATCGCCGCAGCCTGGTCCGTCTTGGCCTTGGAGAGCTGAACCTCAAATTTGCCTGCGGCGTTCAGCTTGGCGAGGCGGGAGTTGTTCTCATAAGTGATCTGTTCCGCCCGCAATTGCGCTTCGGCCGAGTTCAATTCGGCCATGAGGTCGCCGCAGTCGAATGTCGCAAGTATGTCCCCCTTGCTGAAGGACTGACCCTCGCGAAACGGCAGCGTCTCGACGCGAAAACCGAGATCGGTGGAGATCCAGGCCTCATCTACCGAACGAACAATGCCGCGGACAGACGTTTCCTCGTTCTGGGACGATGCAGGCAACGCAACCATCAAGCCGACAAGCAATGCCGAGGCAAAGGCGTAGCGTGATGCAATCATGCTTTAGGCTCCTCCCTCATCAACCACTGCCTTCTACTGCAGGCCTGCAACCTCCGTGCCGGCTTTTGTTCCACGCTCGATCCACATGCCCTTGAGCTTTTCGGCGATGACAGCGACGCTTTCGTCCGTACTCAGATTTGTCGGGAACGGATTTAGGCCCAGCGAAGCGTAGACATTGGCGTAGGCGTTCTGCAGGTCGGCATAAGCCATATCCAGCTTGGCATCGGCGAGCAGGGCGTTCATCTCCTCGCGGATCAGCACCTGTTCGCTGGTGCGCTGCGCTGCCGTCTCGGCGCGAACCTGGGTGAGGATGCGATGAGACACATTGGAGAGTGCTGCTGCCGTGCCGTAGGATTTTTGCAGATGAGCGTAGCGGACGCGGCTGATATGGACTTGCGTCATGATCGCCATGGCGACTGAAAGCGACCTTGCGTCAAGGGCTGCCTGTTGTGCTTCCACTTTCTTCATCACCGCCGGCATCGTTGCCAGCTTCATGAGGTTCCAACTGACCTTGGCGCCCCACGATACCCAATCGTTCGAAGAGATGAACTTGTTGGAGTCGTAGTTCACACCGGCATAAAGGTTGAAACTCGGCAGCAGCTCGAGCAGTGCCGCGTCGACTTCCTTCTCGTTGATGCGCATGCGGTAGGCGACTTCACGCATCTCCGGTCGGTTGGTTACAGCGATCTGGAAAAGGTCGCCGGATTTGCCGGGAAGGCCAAGCTTTGTCGTGCGGCGCTTGGGAACGGCCAATGTGTAGTTCGAGCCGGGGGTCACATTCATCAAAGCCGCAAGCTGGCTTTTGGAGACCTTCAGTTCGCCTTCGAGAAGTTCGATCTCCCGTTGAACCTGGATGAGTTCCCGCTCGTAGGTCAAGGCAACGAGCGGTGAGCTTTCACCGCTGCTTGCCAGCCGGCGCGTATCTCTCAGTGCGCCGGCAACACGGCCCTCGAGCGCGCGCATGCGACCGACAAGGCGCTCATAGCTGACCGCGCGCCAGTAAGCCGTGCGGACATCTTCGATCACCCTGTTCACGATCTTGCGCTTCATCTCCTCCTGGATGAGCGCCTCGTCAGCAGTCTGCTTTGCCCGAACATATGAGAGACCGAAGTCGAGAATGTTCCAGGAGAAGGTCAGGTCGTCGGTGAAGATATCCGGATCGCGCGTGGACGGCGTGCTCGAATCAGGGTCGGTGCGGCCCGCATAGCCGGAGTTCACAACGAGTTTCGGTAGTGCTGAATAGTTTGCGAGGTCGAGTTCGCGGACCTTGAGCGCCGCCTCCATGATCTCGACTTTCGTGTCCAGGTTGTATTTCAGAGCCCGGGCCATTGCCTCGTAGAGGCTGATCGAACCGGAGACCGGCTCCTGGTTGGCTGTCGCACGGATAAGTCTTTCGCTGGCGAATGCGAGATTTTGATCCTCGGAAAGAGGCTCCATCTTCAACGCGCAACCAGTCGCCAGCAAGCCGGCGGATAGCGCCAATATCTGCAACCTCAACGCGTCGAACCCCGGTTCTGACCCCGCCCGCCCTGAGCTAAGCCCGTCCCCCGATTCACCACTGGTTACAGCCTTACCTTGTCTTTCATGTTTGTTGCAATTGTAAAAAGACCACAGGCCAGGCAGTAAAATGTGACGTTGACCAAGATAACCGATTCAACCTTGAGGAATTGCTCAAGGTCGTTAAAGGTAGGCAAGTTTGGTGGGGTGAGTATCGAATCAGTCCACTAATGGCTGTTGTTCGGTGGGCTGCCGGAAGCGGTCGGGCGCGGGGGGCTAAACTTCAAGGGTTGCTTTATTAGCAATCTCTGCGAGTGCGGCTATGAATGAACGCTTCCGTGACCCGAAGTCCAGCTCAACCGGCGGTGCCGCTTCTTCTCGCAAATCCCATAATAAATACGCCACCATGCTCATGGAACTCGAGCAGCGCATCGCGTTCGATGCTGCCGGTGCTGCGGCCGCTGAGAAAGCCCAGCATGCAGAGCCGTCGCATCCTGCCGAGGTGTCGCAGGATGGCAGCTCCGGCAATTCCGATCATGCCGCCCTGGTGGAAGCGCTGCGGCACACCGTGCCGGAAACGGGGGATGCTCCTCAGCCAGAAGTTGAGAAGCCCAGTCAGGTTGTTTTCGTCGACAGCTCGGTCCCCGATTATGACGAGCTTCTGAAGGGCATCGAGGGCGATTATGAAATCGTCGTGCTCGATGCCAACAGGGATGGCGTCGAGCAGATGGCACAGGTTCTCCAGAACATGGAGGACGTGCAGGCCATCCACATCATCTCGCACGGCAATCAGGGCACGCTGTCGCTCGGCTCGGCGACGCTGACCACGGAGTCGATGACTGGTGAATACAAGGATGAATTGCAGAGTCTGCGATCTGTCCTGACGGACGATGCCGATATCATGATCTATGGCTGCAACTTCGCCCAGGGCGAAGCCGGCATACGCGCCGCAAATCTGATGAGCGACCTGACCGGCGCCGACGTTGCCGCCACGAGTGACAATACGGGAGCGGAGGAACTCGGCGGCAACTGGGATCTGGAGTATCGCGTCGGGTTAATCGATACCGATGCCATCGATGTCCATGGCTATGACAGCCTGCTTGCCCAGTTGACGATCAACCCGACAGGCGGTGTTTTGGCGAGCGGGGCGGATGGCCTGAGGATCTACGTTACCAATCTCGGCCAGATGCAGGTTCTCTATCAGAACCAAACCCAGTTCTACTCACCGAACAGAACCGATACCGCCATCGACCTGCTCAACGGCATGTACATGGCCGTCGGCACCCAGCTTGTCGGCCCGGACACCAACATTGATGTGGCGGCCAACAGATGGCTGCCACTCAACCAAACACTGACAGGTACCGGCACCGCCGCTGACCCATACGTGGTGACCACCACAATGTACTACAACGCCAATGGCGTCGCCGGCTATCAAGCCAACGCTGACGTTCAGGCAACGGTGCTGACCTCCTACATTGCCGGCGCAAAATACTTCACCAACACTGTGACGGTTACGCCGCCGTCGACCAATACCGCTCAGATAAAATGGTATCACGCGGCAGACACTTACCTTGGCGGCTCCGATGCGGGGCCGGCCTATGCGCTTGCCCCCGGGGTTGGGTCGACAACCAGCACTTCCGCAGACGTCCAGGTGATTGCAACGCGCCGCGACTTCGGCACGGCCAGCGAGGTATTCGTCGGTTTCGCCGAGGTGGATGGCGGACGACAGTTCGATCGCTTCTATTCCGGCGTCTACAATGGTGCGCCTCTTTACAGCACCGGCATGGCGAGCGGCGGCAACATCACCAACACGATCACCACGGCCGCGAGCACGGACAACGGTCTCGGCGTCCAGTTCAACCTCGGTGCCATCACTTCGGCGACGACCTTCAGCTACCGTCTCGTTTTCGATGGCGACACCGCTCTCGACCTCGACGCCAACAACAGTACGGCCACTGGCAACAACTATGTCACGTCCTATGGTGTGGGCAGCAATACGCCTGTCGGCGTCGTCGATTCCGACATTGCCGTCAGCAATGTCATCGCAGACATTTCGCGCGCCACGGTAACCATCGACAATGCGCAGACCGGAGATACGCTGAGCGTCGTCGGCACCTTGCCGTCGGGTATCACGGCGTCGATCGTCGGCAGCACGGTAACACTGACCGGCAGCGCGACTGAGGCGGCCTACCAGGCGGCGCTCCGTCAGGTGATGTTCAATTCAACCAGCGCGGTCCTCGTCAATCGCAGCCTGTCGGTTTCGGTCTTCAACGAGATATCGTCGGATGCGACGACAGCGAACACGACCATCAACATTGGCCGTGCGCCCGTTGTGGATCTGAACTCCGGCACCAATCCGACCGAGATCGTTTCCAATGGCGGCTTCACCGGCACGACCGGCTGGACGACCAGCGGAACGGGTGCAACCAGCAATGGCGGCTTTGCCTGGACGGGAGACAACGCCACCGGCGCGTTGTCTCAATCCGGAATAACAGGCTGGGATGTTGGCTCCGCACCGTCGGGTGCTGCGCAGCTGACATTCGAGTTCGGCTGGAACAACCCGTCGGGTGCGTTGGCGGACAACAGTTCGTCGGCGACGTTGGAAATATCGGTCGGCGGTGTCGTCTATGCGCGGATCACCAGCGGCAACACGTCCGGAGCGGCCAATACGGCGACGATCACCTATCTGAATGGCGCATCGGGCAGTCCCGCTACCGTTGCCAGCTCGACCTTCGGCGCCTGGACGCGCACGCCGATCACAATCAACCTGCCGTCTACCGTCGCCGCGACGGGCGCGCTCGCGTTTGCCTACGACTCGGGCGGCAACATTCTGTTCCCCGGCCGTGACGACATGTTCATCGACAATGTCAGCGTGCTGACCCAGGTCGATGCGACTGCCGGGGTGAATTTCAGCGGCGCCTATACCGAAAACGGAACGCCGGTCGCCATATCGGATACGGACAACACGGTGCGCGATGTCGACAGCACCACCATGGCATCGGCGACGATCGTGCTGACGAATGCTTTCGCCGGTGACGTTCTCAATGTCGGCGCGCTGCCCGCAGGCATCGCCAGTTCCATCGACACGTCCGTCGCAGGGCAGATAACCCTACGGTTGACCGGCGTGGCCACGAAAGCGGACTACGCGACGGCGATCCGCGGCGTCACCTTCTCCAACACCGGAGACAACCCGTCGACGACCGCGCGCGTCATCAACGTGACCGTTAATGACGGCGCGCTGAATTCTGCCGTGGCGACAACGACGATCACGGTTGCTGCGGTCAACGACGCGCCAGTCAACGGTCTGCCGGCTTCAGGCTGGACGACCAATGAAGATACCAGCCTCGTTCTCAATGGATTGTCCGTCACCGATCCGGACGCCGGTGCGGGAACGATCACGGTTACGCTGAATGTCGACACGGGCGCGCTGACCGCCGCGAACGCAGGGAGCGTGACGGTCGCCGGTTCGGGCACCTCCTCGATCACGCTGACGGGTACGCTCGCCAACATAAACGCATATCTCGCCGCTGCTTCCGCGCCTGTATACGTCCCGGTTGCCAACGCCAACGGCCCCGTAAACTTGCAGATGGTGACCAATGACGGCGGCAACACCGGCACCGGCGGCGCTCTGACGGACACCGATGCCCGCACGATCACCATCACCCCCGTCAACGATGTGCCGACGATCGACCTTGATGCGTCAGGCGCGGGGACCGGCTTCAGCTCGACCTACACCGAGGGCGCAACGGCAGCCGTCATTGCCGACACCGACAGCCTGATCGTCGATGTCGACAGTGCCAACATGACGTCGGCAACGATCGTCATTACCAACGCGCAGGCCGGCGATCTGCTGTCGACTGCCGGACCCCTGCCCGGCGGGATCACCGCGACATGGAACCCCGCCACGTTTACGCTCACGCTGACGGGCTCCGCGGCCAAGGCCGCCTACGAGACGGCGATCGAGCTGATCCGCTATTCGTCGACCTCCGACAACCCAACCGCTGGTGGCGCCGCAACATCCCGGACGATCAACGTCATCGTCAATGACGGCGAGCTGAATTCGAATACGGCGGTCGCTGTCGTGACGATCACCGACGTCAACGACGCGCCGGTGAACACATTGCCGGCCGCCGGCTGGACCACCAATGAAGATACCAGCCTCGTGCTGACCGGCATTTCGGTCAGCGACCCCGATGCCAATAGCGGGACGGTCATCGTCACGCTCAGCGTCAACTCCGGCATCATCACTGCGGCGTCAGGGGGCGGCGTCAGCGTCTTCGGTTCCGGCACAGGCCCGGTTACTTTCACCGGCACGCTTGCGGCGCTCAATGCCTATTTCGCCTCGGCCTCGGCACCCGTCTTCACGCCGGCCGCGGACGCAAACGGGCCTGTTACGTTGACGATGACGACCAATGACGGCGGCAACTCCGGCACCGGCGGTGCGCTCACCGACACCGACACCCGCACCATCACCGTCAACCCGGTCAATGATGCGCCCATCCTCGACCTCGATGCGTCGGGCGGCGGAACCGGCTTCTCCACCACCTACACCGAAAACGGTGCCGGAGTGGCGATCGCCGATATCGACAGCCTGATCACCGATGGTGACAGCGCCAACATGACGTCGGCAACGATCGTCATCGCCAATGGCCAGGCCGGCGATGTGCTTGCGATTGCGGGCGGCCTGCCGGCAGGGATCACCGCCAACTGGAATCCTGCGATCTTCACGCTGACACTGACCGGCTCGGCGACCAAGGCCGACTACGAGACAGCGCTTGAGCAGGTGCGCTTCTCCTCGACGTCCGAGAACCCGTCGACGACCCAACGATCCATCAATGTCACGGTCAATGATGGTGCTGCGAACTCCAACACCGCTGTCGCCAGCGTCAATGTCATCGCCGTCAACGATGCGCCGGTGAATGCCGTCCCGGTCTCGGCTACCGTTTCGGAGGACGTGCTGACGGCGATATCCGGCATCTCGGTTGCCGATGTCGATAGCGGCACGGTGACGGTTACCCTGTCCGTCGCCAACGGCACGCTTTCCCCATCCGTCGTCGCCGGCACGGTCACTGGCAACAACACCGGCACCGTTACGGTTTCCGGTACCCAGGCACAGGTGAACAGCGTTCTCGCCTCCTTGCGCTACCAGGGCAATGCGGATTTCAACGGCAGCGATACGCTGACAGTCGTGTCGTCCGATGGAACACTGAGCGATACCGACACCGTCGCGATTTCGGTGACGCCGGTTGCCGATATCGTCGCCGACAATGTCACGACTGCCGAAGATACGCCGATCAGCTTCAATGCCATCACCGGCACCAACGGAGCGTCGGCGGATAACTTTGAAAGCGCAGGGCGCGCGATCACCGCGGTGACCCAGCCTCCGGCGGGGCAGGGCTCTGTCTCGTTCAATGCCGATGGTACGCTCACTTACACCCCGGCCGCCGATTTCAGCGGCACGACATCATTCACCTACACGGTGACATCGGGCGGCGTGACTGAAACCGCGACCGTCACGGTTACCGTCAATGCCGTGAATGATGCACCGGTCAACACCTTGCCCGCCGCAGGCTGGACCACCAACGAAGACACGGCTGTGGCGCTGGCGGGCATTTCCGTTGCTGACTCCGACGCTGGTGGCGGCACGATCACCGTCACGCTGGGTGTCGGCGCCGGCACGCTGACTGCAACTGCCGGCGCGGGGGTCGCTGTGAGCGGTTCAGGCAGCGGCTCGCTGACGCTGACCGGCACGCTGGCGAACATCAACGCCTATCTGGCATCGGCTGCTGCACCGCTCTTTGTGCCGGCATCCGATGCGAACGGCCCCGTGACGCTGACGATGACCACCAATGACGGCGGCAATACCGGCTCGGGCGGAGCGTTGACGGATACCGATACGCGCACGATCACTGTCGCGTCGGTCAACGATGCGCCGGTCAATACGATGCCGGCCAGCTATGCGACGAACGAGGACACAGCGCTCGGCCTGACGGGGCTGCAGATTGCCGATATCGATGCCGCGAGCGGCACCATGACCGTGGTCCTGTCGGTCAGTTCGGGCAATCTCACTGCCGTTGCTGCAGGCGGTGTAACCGTTGCCGGCTCGGGCGCATCCTCGATCACACTGACGGGCACGCTCGCCAACATCAATGCATTCCTGTCGGGTGCTTCGCGCCCGACCTTTACTCCGGCAACGGATTTCAACGGGCCTGTCACGCTGACGATGACAACCAGCGACGGCGGCAACACCGGCTCCGGCGGCGTGCTGAGCGACACCGACACACGCACGATCACCGTCAACCCGGTCAACGATGGACCTGTGCTGGATCTCGACGCATCAGGTTCGGGAACCGGCTACTCCACCGGCTATACGGAAAACGGCGCTGGCGTCGCCATTGTCGACACGGACAGCCTCATCACCGACATCGACAGCGCGAATATGGCGTCGGCAACGCTCGTCATTGCCAATGGCCAGGCCGGCGACGTGCTGTCGATTGCCGGTACGCTGCCGACGGGGATCACCGCGACCTGGAATCCCGCAACCTTCACGCTGACGCTGACCGGCTCTGCAACCAAGGCGGACTATGAGACGGCGCTGGAGCAGGTGCGCTATGCCTCGACTTCGGACAATCCTTCGACCGTCACGCGTACGGTCAATGTGACCGTCAACGATGGTGCTGCGGACTCGAACACCGCCGTGGCTACGGTCACGGTGACGGCGGTCAATGACGCGCCGGTCAACACACTTCCGGCAGCCGGCTGGACCGTCAACGAAGACACCACGCTTGCGCTGACCGGGTTGTCGGTAAGCGATCCCGATGCAGGTGCGAGCACGATCACCGTCACGCTGAGCGTCGGTTCGGGCACGTTGACGGCGGCCAATGGCGGCGGTGTCTCGGTCGTAGGTTCCGGCACTGGCACGATCACGTTGACCGGGACGCTGGCGTCCATCAACACCTATCTCGCATCCGCCGCCGCGCCGGCCTATGCGCCGGTGGCGGATTTCAATGGCCCGGTAACGCTCAGCATGACGAGCAGCGACGGTATCGAGACCGATGCGGACACGCGCACCATCACGGTGACGCCGGTTGCAGATATCGTGAACGATGCCGCCACAACCGGTGAAGACGCAGCGGTCACGATCAATGTGGATGCAAATGACAGCTTCGAAAACGCTGGCCATGCAATCACCGCGGTCAACGGAAGCTCGATCGTAGCGAACGGTGTCGTATCGGTTGCCAACGGCACGGTCAGGCTCAATGCGGATGGTACGCTGACCTTTACGCCGAATGCCGACTACAATGGCGTGGCGAATTTCTCCTATACCGTTACCTCCGGCGGCGTGACGGAAACGGCGACTGTCAGCGTCACGGTCACGGCGGTGAACGATGCGCCCGTCAACACCGTTCCCGGCGCACAGTCGATCGCTGAAGATACCTCGCTTGCCATCGACGGCGTTACCGTGGCCGATGTCGATGGCGGCACGCTGACGACCACCCTGACCGTCACCAATGGCACGCTTGCCGTGACCGCTGGCGGCGGGGCGACGATCGGTGGAAACGGCACGGGCACAGTGACCATTTCCGGTACGGCAGCTCAGATCAATGCGGCACTGGCGGACCTGACCTACGATGCGACCGCGGACTACAACGGCCCGGCGCAGCTGACTGTTCAGACCTCCGACGGTACGCTTTCCGATACCGATTTGGTGGCGATCACCGTCACGCCGGTGGCTGATATCGTCGCCGACACCGTGACGACAAACGAAGACACGCCGATAAGCTTCAACGTCATTACCGGCACCAATGGCGCCTCGGCGGACAGCTTCGAGAATTCGGGCCGTGTCATTTCCGCCGTCACCCAGCCGCCGGCCGGGCAGGGGGTCGTTTCGTTCAACGCCAACGGTACGATCACCTTTACACCTGCCCTGAATTTCAACGGCACGACGAGCTTCACCTACACGGTAACTTCCGGCGACGTGACGGAGACCGCCACGGTTACGGCTACCGTCAATCCGGTGAACGATGCGCCGGTCAACACGGTGCCGACCGCGCAGACGACGGCAGAAGACACCACGATTGTCTTCACGCCGTCCGCCGGCAATCCGATCACCGTCAACGACGTCGACGGCGGTACGCTCACGGTGACGCTGTCGGTTACGAACGGCACGTTTTCGCTGGCCGGCACTGCCGGCCTGACATTCTCCACGGGCGATGGCACGTCCGATACGACGATGACCTTCTCCGGCACGGCGGCGGCAATCAATGCCGCCCTGGCTGGTGCCGGTTATATCCCTACGGCCGATTACAACGGGCCGGCACAGATCAGCATCCAGACCTCCGACGGCACGCTTGTCGACAACAACACGATAGCGATCACCGTTACGCCGGTGGCCGACATAAGCGACGACAACGCCTCGACGGATGAAGACGTGCCCGTAACGATCTCCGTGCTCGCCAATGACAGTTTCGAAAACACCGGCCGTGCCATCACGGCGGTCAACGGGCTTGCTGTCACGCCGAACGGCGCGGCGGTCGCCGTCGCCAACGGCACCGTGCAGCTCAACACGGCCGGGCAGCTCATCTTCACCCCGACGACGGGTTTCAACGGCGGTCTCAGTTTCACCTATACGGTGACTTCCGGCGGGGTAACCGAAACGGCGACGGTGAATGTCGCGGTCGCCTCCATCAACACCCCGCCGACCAACACCCTGCCGTCGGCCTATTCGACACTCGAAGATACCGGGCTCGGTCTTACCGGTTTGCAGATAGCAGATGCCGATGCCGGCTCGGGCACGGTTTCCGTGACACTTTCCGTCGATGCAGGCGCGTTGACTGCCGGCGCGGCCGGCGGCGTCACCGTGAGCGGTTCGGGCAGCGGCTCGATTACGCTCTCCGGCACGCTTGCCGACATCAACGCCTATCTTGCCGGCGCGACACGGCCGACCTATACGCCCGCCGCCAATGCGACTGCCAGCGTGACGCTGACCATGACCACAAGCGACAACGGCAATACCGGCGGCCCGGCGCTTGTCGATGTCGATACGTCAACGATCACGATCACGCCGGTCAATGATGCGCCGGCCGGGACGAACCGCACCGTGACGATTGGCGAAGACACGAGCTTCACCTTTACCGCTGCCGATTTCGGCTTCTCCGATCCGAATGACAGCCCCAACAACACGCTTGCGGCGGTCGTCATCACAACGGTCCCTTCCAATGGCGTGCTGTCGCTCGGTGGAACGCCGGTGACGGCGGGCCAGGTGATCACGGCGGCAAATATCGGCAACCTGACCTGGACGCCGGCCGCCAACGCAAACGGCACCGCCCTGGCGTCTTTCACCTTCCAGGTGCGCGACAATGGCGGCACCACCAACGGCGGGCAGGATACCGACCAGACGCCGAATGTCTTCACCTTCAACGTCACCACCGTGAATGATGCGCCAGAAAATACTTTGCCGGCTTCATACGGTGTAAACGAGGACACCGCGCTCGGCCTTACGGGCTTGCAGATCAGCGACGTGGATGCGGCAGGCGGCGTTGTCACGGTCACGCTGAATGTAGGCTCGGGCACCTTGTCCGCGCTGGCCGGTGCCGGCGTTGGCGTCAGCGGTTCCGGCAGCGGCACGCTTGTGCTCTCCGGTACGGTTGCCAATCTGAACGCATACCTTGCCTCGGCGTCCCGGCCGACCTTCACTCCGGTCGCCAATTTCAACGGCCCTGTTACCCTGACGATGACGACCAGCGACGGCGGCAACACCGGTGCCGGCGGCGTCCTGACCGACACCGACACGACGGTCATCACCGTTGCACCGGTCAACGATGCTCCTGTCGCGGCCGACACAGCGATCGTGACCAACGAAGACGTGCCTTTCACCGGCAACCTGCCGACGGCCACCGATGTCGATGGCGACACGCTGACCTACGGTGCGGGTGCAACCGCGCCGGCGCATGGCACCGTCACCATCAATCCGGATGGCAGCTACACTTATACGCCAGCGTTGAACTATGGCGGCCCTGATACCTTCACCTACACGGTGAACGACGGAACCGTGACGGTGGAGTACACGGTCACCGTCACCGTTAATCCGGTCAATGATGCGCCGGTGGCCGTCAATGATGCGGCGCAGACGGATGCCAACACCGCCGCCAACGTCAACGTCGTCACCAACGACACCGACGCGGACGGCGACACCTTGACGGTCGCGCAGGTCAACGGGGCGCCCGCCAATGTCGGCACCGCGGTGGCAGGATCCAACGGCGGCACATTCACCGTCGGTGCTGACGGCGTGGCGGTGTTCAATCCGGCCGGCGCTTTTGCCGATCTCGCAGCCGGCCAGACGCGAACCACCTCGGTGACATATCAGGTTTCCGATGGTCATGGCGGCGTCGATACGGCGACGCTGACGATCACCGTCATCGGAACGGACGATGCGCCGGTATCGACGCCGATCCCGGGCCAGGCCTCCAATGACGCGCAGGCGGTCACGCTCGATGTAAGCGGCAATTTCAGCGATCCGGATGCCGGCGACACGCTGACCTTCACCGCGACCGGCTTGCCGGCTGGGCTGACCATCGATCCCGCGACCGGCGTCATCTCCGGGACGATCGACCGCAGCGCCAGTGCCTCGGCCCCCTATGCGGTCACCGTTACCGCGACCGACAGCACCGGCTTGCAGACGAGCCGGAACTTTACCTGGGCGGTTCTGAACCCCGCGCCGGTCGCCCGCAACGATGCGCTGGCGACAACTGAAAATACGGCACTCGGCGGCTCGGTCTTTGCCGACAACGGCAACGGCGCCGACAGCGACCCGGATGGCGATCCGATAGTGGTTTCCGCGGTTGGCGGCAGTGCCGCCGGCGTAGGCGCTGCGGTGACGGGCTCCAACGGCGGCACCTTCACCATCAACGCCGACGGTATCTATAGTTTCGTACCCGGAACGAGCTTTGACGATCTTGCTGCGGGGCAGACGCGAACGACGACGGTTGCCTATACGATCTCGGACGGTCAGGGCGGAACATCGACGGCGGTCGTCTCGGTTACGGTGACAGGCCAGAACGATGTGCCGGTTGCAGCCAACGACACCTTCACGACCAATGAGGATACGCCTGTCACGTTCGACGTGCGCACCAATGACAGCGATGTCGACGGCGGCACGCTCGCGGTCACCCAGATCGATGGCCAGAACATTACCGCCGGAGGGTCGGTGGCCGTCACCGGCGGCACTGTCACGCTGAATGCCAACGGCACGCTGACTTTCGCGCCGGCGCCCGATTTCAACGGCACGCCATCCTTCGCCTATACGGTTTCGGACGGGCAGGGCGGCACTGCGACTGCCACGGTGAACGGCACGGTCAATCCGGTACAGGACCCGCCGGTTGCTGCCAATGACACCTTCACGACAAACGAGGATGTCGCCGCCACATTCGACGTGCGCGGCAATGACAGCGATCCCGATGGCGATGCACTTTCGGTGACGCAGATCAATGGCACGAACATCGCACCCGGCGGCTCGGTCGCCGTTACCGGTGGCACGGTTACGCTGAACGCCAATGGCACGCTGACCTTCACGCCGACTGCCAATTTCAACGGCGCGCCGTCCTTCACCTATACGATCTCGGACGGGCAGGGCGGCACGGCGACGGCGACAGTCAACGGAACGGTCATTCCGGTGCAGGACGCGCCAGTGGCTGTCGACGATGGCTTCACCACGAATGAGGATGTCGCGGTGAATATCGCCGTGCTTGGCAATGACAGCGACGCCGACGGCGATCCGCTGACGATCACGCAGATCGACGGCCAGGCCATTGTCGTTGGCGGGTCCGTTGCCGTGACTGGCGGTACGGTGGTGCTTAACGCCAATGGCACGCTCACCTTCACGCCCACTGCCAATTTCAACGGTTCGCCTTCCTTCAGCTATACCGTGTCCGATGGCCAGGGCGGCACGTCGACGGCGGCGGTGAACGGCACCGTCAATCCCGTGAATGACCCGCCGGTTGCGGTGGATGACACATTCACCACCAATGAAGACACCGCGGCTATCTTCGACGTCCGGACTAACGACACCGACATTGAAGGCGATGCGCTCTCGGTCACGCAGATCAACGGCCAGAACATCGCGGCAGGTGGCTCGGTCGCGGTTGCGGGCGGCATAGTCTCGCTCGGCGCGGATGGCCGGCTGACCTTCACGCCCACTGCCAATTTCAACGGTGCGCCATCCTTCACCTATACGATTTCGGACGGGCAGGGCGGCACGGCGACCGCAACCGTCAGTGGCACGGTCGCTCCGGTCAACGATCCGCCGGTGGCGGTGAATGACGGCTTCACCACCAACGAAGATACGCCGGTCATCATCGATGTCCGCGCCAATGACAGCGATGTTGACGGCGACAGCATCACGATCACGCAGATCAACGGCGCGAACATAGCCGTCGGCGGTTCGGTCCCTGTCACCGGCGGCAGCGTGATGCTCAATTCGGACGGCACGCTGACATTTGCGCCCAACGCCAATGTCAACGGTACGCCAAGTTTCACCTACACGATCTCGGATGGGCAAGGCGGCACGGCGACCGCAACCGTCAGCGGCACGGTCGTCGCAATCAACGACGCGCCGGTGTCATCGGATGCGACCGTCACGACGCCGGAAGACGGCACGCTCAACGGCACCTTGCCACCCGCTACCGATCTCGACGGCGACACGGTGACCTATTCGGCAGGCACGACCACGCCGGGGCATGGTTCCGTCACCATCAATCCGGACGGAACCTACAGTTACGTTCCCGGCCCGAACTTCAACGGCACGGACAGGTTCAGTTTCGTTGTCAGCGACGGCAATGGCGGCACGAACGAGTACACGATCACCGTCAATGTCACGGCGCAGAACGATGCGCCCGTTGGCACACCTATTCCCGACCGGTCGCATCCGGACGCAACCAGCATCAATTTCAACGTTTCCGGTTTCTTCAGCGACGTCGATGGCGATACGCTGAGCTTCGCGCAGACCGGGTTGCCGGCCGGCCTGAGCATCAACGCGGCAGGCGTTATTTCAGGCACCATCGATCGGCAGGCAAGCCAGGGCGGGCCGAGCGGAAACGGTGTCTATACGGTCACGGTGACAGCCAGCGACGGCAATGGCGGCACGACCAGCGAGACATTCACCTTCACGGTGAGCAATCCGCCGCCGGTCGCGGTCAACGACACTGCCGCGACGAACGAGGACACGCCGGTCACCATCAATGTGCTCGATGGTTCGGCGAGCGGCGGCACGGCCGATAGCGATCCGGACGGTGACCCGCTGACGGTAACGGCAGCCAGTGCCGCCAACGGCACGGTGACCATCGGCGCGAATGGCCAGGTCACCTATGTGCCGAACACCAATTTCAACGGCACCGACACGATCACCTACACCATCTCTGACGGCAATGGCGGAACGGCCGTCGGAACGGTGACGGTAACGGTCAATGCGGCCAATGATGCGCCTTCGGGCCTGCCTATCGCGGATCGCACGCGCAACGATGGCGACACGGATTCGATCAACGTGTCGGCCTTCTTCTCCGATGCGGATGGAGACGCACTGTCCTACTCGGCCACCGGCCTGCCGCCCGGCCTGACCATCGACCCGGCCACCGGCGTGATTTCAGGCAGGATCCAGAACGATGCCTCCGGCTCGACCGGCGAGCAGATCTATACGGTTACGGTGACAGCCAGCGACGGCAATGGCGGAACGACGCCCGTCACCTTCAACTATACCGTCCTCAACCTGCCGCCAGTTGCCGAAGACGACACTGCAACAACGGCCGAGGACACCCCGGTCGATATCGCCATTCTCGCCAACGACAGCGACCCAGACGGCGACACCGATGAAGTGATCCGCGTCAACAATGTGGTGCTGACGGTCGGCGGCCCGGCGATTGCGACGGCCAATGGAACGGTTCAGCTGGTGCTCAACGGTGCCGGGCAAGAGGTGCTGCGCTTTACGCCGAACAGCAACTATACCGGCCAGGAATCCTTCACCTACACGATCGACGACCGCAATGGCGGCGTCGATACGGCGACCGTCACGGTCACGGTGACGCCGGTCAACGACGATCCGGTCGTCACCAATCCGATCCCCGATCGCGTGCGCGCGGATGGCCAGGCATTCACCTATGACGTCAGCGATTTCTTCGCCGATCCCGATGGCGATGGCCTCAATTTCGTGATCACCGGCTTGCCGGCGGGGCTGACCTATGATCCCGCGACCGGCGTGATCTCCGGCACGATCGACCACAATGCCAGCCAGGGCGGCACAGGCGGCGTCTATGCCGTCAGCGTAACGGCCTATGACAGATCGGGCGCCACCGGGCTTTCGGTCACCCAGACCTTCGACCTGACAGCGACGAATCCGGCGCCGACGGCTGCCAATGACGCCGTGACGGTCAATGAGGATGCGACGGCATCGTTCAACGTCATCACCGGCGCAGGTACCACGAGCGGGGCGGCGGGAGCCGATACGGATCCGGACGGCGATACGCTGACGGTCACCGCGGCGAGCGCCGGCAACGGCACGGTGACGATCGGCGCCAACGGCCAGTTGAGCTATACCCCGAACGCCAATTTCAACGGCACCGATACGATCATCTACACGATTTCCGATGGCGACGGCGGCACGTCGACCGCAACGGTTACGGTGACCGTCGTGCCGGTCAACGATGCGCCGACCGTCGCGCCGATCCCGACACAGATCGACAGTGATGCACAAGCTGTCAGCTACGATGTCAGCGGTTACTTCGACGACGTTGACGGCGATACGCTGACATTCTCCGCGACGGGTCTGCCGCCCGGCCTGTCCATAGATCCGAATACCGGCATGATCACTGGAACGCTGCCGGCGGATGCCTCAAACAACGATCCCTATGTCGGGACCATCACCGCTTCGGACGGCAATGGCGGCACGGTCCAGCAGACGATCACCTGGATCATTTCCAACCTGCCGCCAAAGGCGTTCAGTGACACGCTGACCGTGTCGGAGAATGCCTCCGGCGGTGGCAATGCTCTTTCCAACGACAGCGATCCCGACGGCGATCCGATCGCGGTCGATCAGGTGAACGGCAATGCAGCCGCTGTCGGCCAGCCCGTCGTCGGCTCCAACGGCGGTACCTTCGTCATCAACGCCAATGGTACATACACCTTCAATCCCGGCACGGCATTCGACGACTTGCAACTCGGAGAAACCCGCACCACCACGGTGACGTATCGCATCACCGATACCGATGGCGGCAGCGATACCGCCACGATCACCGTGACGGTCAATGGCGTCAACGACGCGCCGACTGCGGGCACGATCCCGCCCTACACCCACGCCGACGGCCAGTCGATGACGGCCAATCCGCTGAATGTGGCGGCCTTCTTCCATGATGTCGAAGACGACGCGCTGGCCTTCAGCGCGACCGGTCTGCCGCCCGGTCTATCGATGGACGCCGCCGGCAACATCGTTGGCGTCATCGCAAACGATGCTTCCGTCGATGGTCCCTATACGGTGACCGTGACGGCCAGCGACGGCAATGGCGGCACGGCCCAGCAGACCTTCACCTTCAACGTCACCAATCCGGCACCCACGGCGGTCAACGACACCGCGACGACCGCCGAAGACACCGCCATCGACAGCATCGATGTGATCGGCAACGACACCGATCCCGATGGCGATACGCTGTTTGTCGATCCGGCCTTCCCGCCGCAGGCAGGGCACGGCACCGTCACGATCAATCCGGACGGTACGCTGCGCTATGTGCCTGACCTCGACTACAATGGCACCGACACGATCGTCTACCGGGTGAGTGACGGGCAGGGCGGCTTCTCGACAGGCATCGTCACCGTCGATGTCGGCGCGGAGAACGACGCTCCAAGCGTGACGCCGATCCCGAACATGCAGCGCAACGACAGCGATGTCATCAGCCTCAATGTGACCGGCAACTTCTCCGATCCGGAAGGCGACCCGCTGACGTACAGCATCACCGGCCTGCCGCCGGGCCTGACCTATGATCCGGATACCGGCGTCATTTCCGGCAGGATCGCGCCTGACGCCTCCGGCCCGACGGGCAGGCAGAACTATGTCGTCACGGTCACGGCCAGCGATGGCTTCCCGGGCGGCAGTACCTCGACGCAGTTCACCTTCATCGTCAACAATCTGGCGCCGGAAGCGAACAACGATACGGCGACAACGGCCGAGGACACGCCGGTCAACATCCCTGTGCTCGCCAACGACAGCGATCCAGACGGCGATACCGGCGTGGTCATCAGCGTCAACGGCGTCGACCTGATCCTCGACGGCCCGTCCGTGCAGACGACCAACGGTTCGGTCCGCCTGGTCATGGATGGCACCGACATGGTGCTGCGCTTTACGCCGAACCCGAACTATGTCGGCACGGAATCCTTCACCTATTCGATCGACGACGGCAACAGCGGCGTCGACACCGCGACCGTCACCATCAGCGTGACCGCGGTGAACGATGCGCCGGTTGCCGGCACCATACCGGACCGGTCGCAGCCGGATTCCTCTGCGGTCAATCTCGACGTCTCGAATTTCTTCAGCGATGTCGATGGGGACGATCTCGACTTCACCGTCACCGGCCTTCCGCCCGGCCTGAGCTATGATCCCGAAACCGGCGTCATCTCGGGCACGCTTGCCGCCAATGCCTCGCAGGGCAGCCCTTATACGGTGACGGTCGTCGCGAATGACCGCGATGGCGGCGCCGGCCTGTCGGCAACGACGAGCTTCATCTTTACCGTGACCAACCCTGCGCCGGTAGCGGCGAATGATACGGTCGCTACCAGTGAAGACGCTCCGGTAACCTTCAATCCGATCACCGGAGCCGGAACCACCAGCGGCGCCGGCGGTGCGGATAGCGATCCGGATGGTGATCCGCTGATCGTCACGCAGATCGAAGGCCAGCCGATCGCGGCCAATGGAACGGTCGCTGTTGCCACCGGCACCGTGCGCCTGAATGGCGACGGCACCTTGACCTTCACCCCGGCCGCCAACTTCAATGGTACGGCGGTCATCGGCTACCGCATCAGCGACGGCAATGGCGGCTTTGCCGATGCTTCGATCACCGTCACGGTCAATGCCGTCAACGATGTGCCTGCGATAGATCTCAATGCCTCGACCGGGGGAACGGGCAATTCCGCGAGTTTCACAGAGGGCGGCAGCCCGGTGATGATCGCCAATGGCGATGCCGTTGCCTTCGATGTCGAGGACCAGATCGTCAGCCTTGACGTTGCGCTCGCCGGTTTCGTCAATGGCAGCGCCGAGCGCATCCATCTCAACGGGTCGGTCGATCTCGTCTATGGCACTGCCCGTAGCGGCACCATCGCATTTGGCGGCACTACCTTTGCTTTCACCTATGACGGTGCCAGCGGGCTGCATTTCGAGAACGCAGCAGGCGCGACTGCGCCTATGTCGGGCAGCGCGGTCAGTGCCCTGGTTCGGGCACTGCAATATGACAACACCAGCGACAATCCTGCGACCGGCGCCAGAACGCTGACATTTACCGTGACCGATGCGGAGGGCGCGACATCCGCGTCGGCCGTTGCGACGATCACCGTCGTTCCGGTGAACGATAACCCGGTCGCGGTCGATGATACGGCAACCACCGGCGAGAATACGCCGCTGACGGGCAACGCGCCGGGCGTGCTCGGCAACGACAGCGATCCGGAAAACGATGCACTGGTGGTGACTGCCGTTAATGGCGGAGCCGTGGGCGGCACCGTGACGGGGTCGAATGGCGGCTCATTCACCATCAACCCTGACGGCAGCTACAGTTTCGATCCGCTGACGGCCTTTGACGACCTCCAGTTGGGAGAAACGCGCGCAACCAACGTCACCTACACGGTTTCCGACGGCAATGGCGGCACGGCAACGGCGACGCTGACCATCGTCGTCACAGGTGCCAATGACGCGCCCGTCGGCGCGAATGATGCCATCACGGCGGTCGAGGACACGCCCTTTACCGGCACCTTGCCGGTAGCGACCGATGTTGACGGAGATAGCCTGACCTATGCGGCAGCGACACAGCCGGCACATGGCTCGGTCTCGATCAGCGCCGACGGCACCTATGTCTACACGCCCGCAGCAGACTACAATGGACCCGACAGCTTCACCTACACGGTGAGCGACGGCACCACGACGGTCACCTACACCGTTTCCATCGACGTGACGCCGGATCAGGACCCGCCGGTCGGCAGCGACATTCCCGATGCATCCTATGTCGATGCCCAGGCGATCTCCCGTGACGTGTCCGGCTATTTCACGGATATCGACGGCGACACGCTGACTTTCTCGCAGACCGGACTGCCAGCCGGCCTCTCGCTCGACCCGGCGACCGGGCTCATCACCGGCACGGTGGCCAGCGATGCCTCGCAGGTTGGCGGGGGCGTCTATTCCGTGACGATCACCGCGACCGATACTGCCGGCAATCCGGCGAGCGAAACGTTCACGATCACGGTGACCAACCCGGCGCCGATCGCGCGCGACGACAGCGCCGCGACCAACGAGAATACGCCGGTATCCGGCTCGGTCTTCGCCAACAATGGCAATGGTCCCGACAGCGATCCTGATGGCGACACGATCGTGGTCAGCGCCGTGAATGGCGTGCCGGCTGGTGTTGGAACGGGCATTGCCGGCTCGGCAGGCGGCACTTTCACCATCAATGCAGACGGCAGCTATGATTTCGATCCGGGCACGGACTTCGATACGCTGCAGGTTGGCGAAAGCCGCACGACCAGCATCCTCTACACCATCTCGGACGGCCAGGGCGGCACGTCGACGGCAACCTTCACCGTTACCGTGAACGGCCAGAACGATGCGCCGGTCGGCTCGAATACGGCGATCGGAACGCAGGAGGACACGCCGGTCAGCGGCACCTTGCCGGTGGCGACGGATGTCGATGGCGATGCGCTGACCTATGGCGTCGGCTCGCAGCCGGCGAACGGCACCGTGACGGTCAATCCGGACGGCACCTATACCTATACGCCGAACGGCAATTACAACGGCGCCGACAGCTTCACTTACACGGTGACCGATGGCGCCACCACCGTGACCTACACGGTGTCGGTGGCGGTCGGGCCGGTGAACGATCCGCCCGTTGCCCAGGACAACACCCACACGATCGTCGAGGACACGCCGGTCAGCGGATTGATCAGCTTCACCGATGTCGACAATCCGCCCTCGGAAATCACCGTTTCACTGCAAACGGGCCCGGCCAACGGAACCGTAATCGTCAATGCCGACGGCTCCTACACCTACACGCCGGATGCGAATTTCAACGGCACCGATACTTTCGTTGTCCTTGTCGCCGATGCCGATGGCGGACAAACCACGGCGACGGTGACCGTCAATGTCGGGCCGGTCAACGACGCGCCGGTGGCGGTCGACGATACGGCTGCGACGACTGAGAACACCAATGCATCCGGTAACGTCATTCTCGACGTTCCGGGCCGCGACAGCGATGTGGACGGCGACACGTTGACCGTGGTGGGTGTCGGAGCAGCGACGGGCGGCGTGGCGGCCCCGGTCGCAGGCACCAATGGCGGCGCTTTCACAATCCAGCCGGACGGTTCCTTCAATTTCGATCCGGGTACCGATTTCGACAATCTGCCGGTCGGCCAGACACGCATAACGACGATAACCTACACTGTTTCCGACGGTCACGGCGGCACCGATACGGCGACGCTGACGGTCACCGTGACCGGCGTGAACGATGCACCGAACGCGACGACACTGCCTGCGCAGTCGAACTCGGATGGCGCGGCGGTGTCGTTCGATGCGGGCGCGGCATTCTTCGATGTCGATGGCGACACGCTCACCTTCGACGTCACCGGCCTGCCGCCGGGCCTTACCTTCGATCCGGCAACCGGGCTGATCAGCGGCACCATCGATCGCGATGCATCAGGACCGTCAGGCACGACGAACTACAGCGTGACCGTCATGGCCGATGACGGCAATGGCGGAACGATTGCGCGCACCTTCACCTGGACAGTCACCAATCCCGCGCCCGATGCGGTCAACGACAACTTCACGGTTGCCGAAGACGGTAGCCTTTCCGGTTCGGTGTTTGCGGACAACGGCAACGGTGCCGACAGCGACCCTGATGGTGACCCGCTTTCGGCGTCGCTGGTGACACAGCCGGCCAACGGCTCGGTGGTGCTCAACGCGAATGGGACCTTCACCTATATCCCCAGCGCTGATTTCAACGGCGTAGATAGCTTCACCTACCGGATCAGCGACGGCAATGGCGGCTTCGACACCGCGACCGTCACCATCAACGTGACCGCAGTCAATGACATCCCGGTTGCCCGCAACGACAGCTTTGTCGTCAACGAGGATGGGACCGTCGATATTCCGGTGCTGCAGAACGACAGCGACGTGGATGGCGACACGCTGACGGTAACCGAGATCAACGGCCAGCCGATAGCGGCTGGTGGCTCGGTGGCTGTGACCGGCGGCACGGTGACGTTGAACGCCGATGGGACGCTGCGCTTCACGGCCAACCCCGACTTCAACGGCGCGCCGTCCTTTGCCTATACCGTGTCGGATGGCACCGCGAGCGTTCAGGCGATCGTCAACGGCGTGGTTCTGCCGGTCAACGACGCACCGGTCAACACTCTGCCGCCGACCTTCAACGGCACCGAAGACCAGCCGCTGACGCTTGCCGGTCTTGCGGTGACGGATGTCGATGCAGGCAGCGGGCCGATCAGGGTCACGCTGTCGGTGGATGCCGGCACATTGGCGGCAGCCTCGGCCGCAGGTGTCACCGTGACGGGTTCCGGCACCGGTGCCATCACGCTGTCTGGAACGCTGGCTGACATCAATGCCTATCTCGCCGGCGCCTCGGCCCCGGTCTATACGCCGGTTGCCAATTCCAATGATCCGGTCACCCTGTCGATGACGACAAACGATCGTGGCAACACCGGCAGTGGCGGGCCGCTGTCCGACACGGATACGTCAACGATCATCCTGCAGCCGGTCAACGACCTGCCGGTTGCCTCCGGCGCTTCCCACACCACGCGGGAAGACACACCGGTCGCCGGCGTGATCAGGGCAACGGACGTCGATGGCGATGCCCTGACATTCACGCTGGTCGGCCAGCCACCAAACGGCACCGTCGTGCTCGATGCCGACGGCACCTACATCTACACCCCGAACGCCGACTTCAACGGCACCGAGACTTTCCAGGTATCCGTCAATGACGGACATGGCGGGATCACTACCGTAACGGTTGCCGTGACTGTCACGCCCGTAAACGACGCGCCGGTGGGCCAGGACACTGCGATCACCGCGACCGAAGACACGCCGTTCACCGGAACGCTGCCGGCGGCGACCGATCCGGAAGGCGATCCGCTGACTTACGGCCTGGGTTCCCAGCCTGGCCATGGCACGGTGACGGTCGACCCGGACGGCAGTTACAGCTACACGCCGGACCCCGACTATAACGGGCCCGACAGCTTCACCTACACGGTGAGCGACGGCAAGACGACGGTGACCTATACCGTCTCCATCGACGTGACGCCGGTCAACGACGCGCCTGTCGGGTCCGACGCAACGATCGACGCCGACGAAGACACGACGCTTCATGGCAGGTTGCCGGTCGCGGTCGATGTCGACGGCGATCCGCTGATCTATGGTGCGGGTTCGCAGCCCGGTCATGGCACCTTGGTGGTCAATCCGGACGGTACGTTCACCTACACGCCCGATCCCGACTACAACGGTCCCGACAGCTTCACCTATACGGTTAGCGACGGCACCACGACTCTGACCTACACGATCACGCTCAATGTGCGGCCGTCGGGAGAGACGGAACGTCCGCCGCTCGAGATCGATCCGCCGATGGTCTTCCCCGAAGAGGAAATACCGGGCCCGCCCGACGTTTCCGTTGATGGCGAGATATCGGGATCGATTGGGGATCTCGGCAGCATCTATGACGGCATCACCGCCGACGGGCCAATAGACAGCGTCGTCAACGCCTTCCGCTCGCTCAACAGCATTTCCGGCCTGCCAGCCGAGGGCGCGGTGCTCCATGCGGTTCGAGAGATCGGTGAATGGTCCGACAGCACGAAGCGGATCGATGATCTCATGGTCGAACAGCTGCGTGGCGGCTCGACAATCCACCTGGCCGATGCGGGCGATGACCGGACCTGGTTCGAGGTCGATACGATCTTCAATGAAGGTCTTCTCTATATCCTGATCTCCAGGCGAAGCAGCGGAGATGCGATCGAGTTTCGGGTGACGCAGGCTGATGGGCGTGCGCTGCCGGCATGGCTGGGTGTTACGCGCAACGGGGTGACGATCGGGCAACCGCCGGCCGGTCTCCAGTTCATCGACCTGCGCGTCCAGGCTGTCAGCGAGGATGGAGTGGTCGAGGATACGTTCCGCCTCGATCTGTCCACCGGTTCGATAACCGGTCACAGTGCCGATCGCCATGCCAGCGTCGGCAACGGATTTTTCTCCGACCGGCTCCACCACGAACTGAATGGGGGCGAGGAAGAAGCGAACCTGCTCTCGAGGGCGCTGGGCAGTTGGACTGCCCTGCAGATTATCGACCAAGCGTAGTCCGCATGAACCCAGATCCCATGATTGGATCTGGCGGCGGGACGGGAGACGAAAATCTCATCGATTTTCGCGCGACCGAACCAATCGAAGCCTGCATGAATTGGAAAATGAGGGCATCATAAAGCGTGCCGACAGATCGATCACCGTCCTCGATGCAAGCCGGCTGGGGGCATTTACGTGATTATCTGGCGGAGAGAGCGGGATTCGAACCCGCGTTACGGTCTCCCGTAAACACACTTTCCAGGCGTGCGCCTTCAACCACTCGGCCACCTCTCCATGCGCGACAAATGCCTCTGGCATCAGTGCGCCGGGCTCATCTAGTCGATCCTGCGCCGAATGCCAAGCCTGCCGGACATATTGTTTGTTGGTTGGCGCAGAACTTTATTCCGAGTGCGCTTTATAGGCGTCATAGGGTCAAATTCATGGTGGGTGATTGCGAAGGAGCGTCGCGCGCCATATCTATCTGGTCGAAAGCTCCGGAGGATTTGAAGTTTGCGCTTGCTGTTCAGGCTCCTGGCAATGGTCGCGCTTGCGATCGCCGTAATCATGGCCGTGCTCGACGCCACGCGCACCGTGGCGGCGTCACAACTGGTTATGACGCCGCTTGCCACCAGTTGGCTCGCGGTGTCGCCTGAGACGCTGAACACCGTGCAGGAATTCGTACGCGCCAAAATCCACCCGCTGGTGTGGGATCCGGTCATCACCGGCATCCTCAACCAGCCGGGGTTCATCGTGTTCGGCGTGCTTGCCTTTCTTTTGTACGCCATCGGGCGCAAACCGCCGCGCCGCATTGGCCGCTTCATCGCCGAGAGCTGATCGGACGCTGCGAGACGCGGCGTCTGGACGAACAAACAGGGTGCCGAGCGCCCGCAACCCGGAAAGGGAGAATGCCATGTTTTTCCTGAGCGACATGCTGAACAAGAAGCTGCAGCTGCCCAAGCCTGGAGAGGCTCTGCCCGGCCGCGACAAACCGATGCCGACCGCCTCGAAGCATTATGTCTCGAAGCGCCCGCTGAAAGGCCCTTATCCCGAAGGGCTGGAGACGGCGATGTTCGGCATGGGCTGTTTCTGGGGTGCCGAGCGCATGTTCTGGCAGATGGACGGCGTCTGGGTCACCGCGGTCGGCTATGCCGGCGGCGTGACACCGAACCCGACCTATCAGGAAACCTGCACCGGCCTGACCGGTCATGCCGAGGTGGTGCTGGTCGTGTTCGACCCGAAGATCATTTCCTATGCCGATCTCCTGAAGGCGTTCTGGGAGAACCACGACCCGACGCAGGGCATGCGCCAGGGCAACGATGTCGGCACGACGTATCGCTCGACGATCTACACCTTCGGCGACGCGCAATATCAGGCCGCGATCGCTTCGCGCGACGCCTATGGGGCTTCGCTGAGCAGTGCTGGACGCGAGAAGATCACGACGGAAATCGCGCCGGCGCCGGAGTTCTATTTCGCCGAGGAAGACCACCAGCAATATCTGGCCAAGAATCCCTACGGTTACTGCAACCTGAAGGGCACCGGCGTGGCCTGCGCCATGCCGCAGGTGGTGTCTGCCGAGGCCTGACCTGAAACCACGCCGTGGTCGAAAATACTCGTTGCGGCGCACCTGCCGCAGCGTTTTTCCAAGTGGTCAAGATTCCGCGTGAATTTTGTTTTTCGCCGTGCAAGACTGCCGGTTGAGTGGGAGGGCAAACTTCCCGCCATGTGCCGCGAGGCGCCCGGGGACCGAGGCATCCACGCGGTACGTTATTGGAAAAATAACCGACAGGGTGTGGATCACATGAAGCGTATTGTTCTCGGCCTCCTGGCCGCAACCGCACTGGCCTTCCCGGCGTTTGCCGCGGACGTCAAGCCGGCGATCATCTACGATCTCGGCGGCAAGTTCGACAAATCCTTCAACGAGGCCGCCTTCAACGGCGCGGAGAAGTTCAAGACCGAGTCGGGCATCGCCTATCGCGATTTCGAAATCCAGAACGACGCCCAGCGCGAGCAGGCGCTGCGCAAATTCGCCGAAGACGGCAACAACCCGATCGTCATGGCCGGCTTCTCCTGGGCGGCGGTGCTGGAAAAGGTATCCGCTGACTTCCCCGACACCAGCTTCGCCATCATCGACATGGTCGTCGACAAGCCGAACGTCCGTTCGGTCGTCTACAAGGAGCAGGAAGGCTCCTATGTCGTCGGCGTCATGGCGGCGATCGCCTCCAAGTCCAAGAAGGTCGGCTTCGTCGGCGGCATGGACATTCCGCTGATCCGCAAGTTCGGCTGCGGCTATGTCGGCGGCGCAAAGGCAGCGGGTGCGACCGAAGTCATCGAGAACATGACCGGTGACACGCCGGCTGCATGGAACGACCCGACCAAGGGCGGCGAAATCGCCAAGGCGCAGATCTCGCAGGGCGCTGACGTGGTTTACGCTGCGGCAGGCGGCACCGGCGTCGGCGTGCTTCAGGCGGCAGCCGATTCCGGCAAGCTCGGCATCGGCGTCGATTCCAACCAGAACGGCCTCCAGCCGGGCAAGATCCTGACCTCCATGGTCAAGCGCGTCGATGTGGCCGTCTACAACGCCTTCACCGACGCCAAGGACGGCAAGTTCACCGCCGGCATCAACGACCTCGGCCTCAAGGAAGGCGGCGTTGACTACGCCATGGACGACAACAACAAGAGCCTCGTGACCGACGAGATCAAGGCCGCCGCCGAAAAGGCCAAGGCCGACATCATCGCCGGCACCGTCAAGGTTCACGACTATATGTCGGACAACGCCTGCCCTTACTGATCGGCAGCGACTGAATGAAACCGCCGGCCCAGTGCCGGCGGTTTTCGTTTGTGCCTTTGGGGGAGGGGATGGAATGAACGATCGGAAGCTGCGTCTTGCCGCCATCATTGCGCTGCTGCTGGCAGGCGTTCTGGCCGGCTCGCAGCTCGGCAAGCTTGCCCCTCTGGTTGGCTGGTATCAAAATGAGGCCGGCTTTTCGCTGACGCTGATCGGCTGGCTTACCTCGGCCATCGGCATTTTCGTGGCGCTGGTCGCGCTGCCGGCCGGCTGGGTGATCGAGCGCGCCGGCATGCGCCTGAGCTTCGCCTTTGCCGCGGCGGTCATGACGGTAGGCGGGCTGGCGCTGGCTTTTCTTCATGCGCCCGGCGCCATTCTTGCCGCGCGGCTGGTCGAAGGCGTCGGCTATCTCATTCTCGTCATCGTCATTCCAGCGCTTCTGAACTCGGTTTCGCCGCTGTCCTGGCGGGCGCCTGTGCTGGCGATCTGGGGTGGTTTCGTTCCGGTCGGCTTTGCCGTTGCCGATTTCATGGCCGGCGAACTCTTGCCGATCGCCGAGCCGAAGATCTTTCTTCTGGCCGCCATCCTGGCGTTTGCCGTGCTCGCGCTGGTCGCGGCTGTGCTTCTCGGGTTGATCGATGACATGGACGCCGGTGAGCGTGCAGACGCGAAGCAACCGGCACGCAGTTTCGGCGCGACGATGACCTTGCCTGTCGTGCTCGTGGCGCTGGCATTCGGCATCTATGTCATCGCCTCGGTCGGGTTCTTTGCCTTCATGCCGGCTTTCATCTCCTGGTCCGGCGCCGGCATCCTGCTCGCCGCCGGGGTTATCGCCCTGGTCGGGCCGGTCGGAAACGGGTTGACCAGCCTGCTGGTCGGGGGCCGCGACGGGCGCTTCATCGTGCTGCTTGCAGCTCTTGGGCTGGGAGTCGCTGCACTCACTGCGATCCCGGCATTCGGCGGCTCGGCTCCGATGTTTGCCACGCTTGCTTTGTTGCTGTTTGCCATGTCCGGCGGCTTCGTTGCCTCGGCGCTGTTTGCCGGCCTTCCGTCGATCGTGCCCAAGGGCGGCTCTGTCGCGGTGGCGATTGGTCTCGTCTGCCAGGCCGGCGGCATCGGCACAGTGCTTGGACCGCCGCTGGCCGGCCACATCATCGAGGCATATGGCTGGCCCGGTTTCGGCGTCTTTCTGGCGCTGGTCTCCGCTGTCGGGGCGCTATGCCTCTTGCCTGTGCTGCGGTCGCGCGCATTTATGCCGGAAGCGGCGACGATCTCGATGAAATGATGGCGAAGCTTAAACAGGCAGGCATTGCCACGGAAACGCGCCAATGGATTCCGAAGTCGGTCGTATCTGCGTTTACAGGCTGGCGGTCAGGTAGCCGAGCACGAATGCGGCGATCAGCGCTGCCGCCATCAGCAAACCGCGTGAGCCGCCTACGGAATGCGGGCCGCGCCAGATCGCCTTGGTGCCTTCCGGCTGGATGATGGGGCGGGTAGGCGTATCGGCTTTGTTGTCGCCCGGCGATGCGGCCCGCATCTGCGGCATATCGGCGATGCGTGCCGAAACCGTCTCCCACATCGTCCTGGGCAAGGTTTCCGGCGATGCCGTGATGTCGAACATGTGCATGCGCTCGGCGATTTCGACGACTGCGTCGCGAAAATCGGCGTCGCGCTCAAGATCGCGCTCGGCCCGCTCGCGCTCGTCGTCATCCAACAGGCCAAGCACGTAATTGCCGGCCCGCGTCATGCGATCACCACCGTCGACCATGACACTCCCCCTCATGATCAAGCCTGCCGCGCCCTCGAATCCTCCAGGCCGGTCAGCAACCGACATCACCAGCTATTTTGCCGGGCGTAAAGCCGCTATGCGGCCGTCCTCACCAATGCGGCGGCTTGGTTATCTCGTGGCCGGGCGTCGCCACCTCTTCCAGCGACAGGAAGCGCTCGGTCAGCGCGTCGAGCTTCTTTTGCAGCCGCTCGATGACCTTCCACTGTTCGGCGATCTGGCCGGACAGTTCCTCGATGATCTTTTCCTGCTCGACAGTTCGGATTTCGAGCGTCGTCAGCCGGTCGTCGGGCAATGTCATGTCGAAAATCCTTGCTTTACCTTGGGGAGCCCGCCGCGGCGTGCTCGACAAACTGTCGATATCACGCGTGGCTTCACCTTGGAAATTGACAAGCGCATGGCGATTTGTCGAGAGTGTAGGCAAGCCGCTTGCCGATTGGCAGGGGAAAGGCGGCATGCTAGCTCTTTGACCAAACGATAAAAAGAAGAACGAGAGGTGGACAGGTCGCATGGCGGAAGCTGCAATCGAGCTTATCGGCATCAACAAGAGCTTTGGCGCCGTTCGCGCCAATCGCGATATTAATCTCGAAATCGCGCCCGGCACGATCCACGGCATCATCGGCGAGAACGGTGCCGGCAAGTCGACGCTGATGTCGATCCTCTATGGCTTCTACCAGGCCGACAGTGGCGAAATCCGCGTCGGCGGCAAGCCGATCACCATCAAGACGCCCAATGACGCCATCGCGGTGGGCATCGGCATGGTGCATCAGCATTTCATGCTGGTCGAGAATTTCACCGTGCTGGAAAACGTCATTCTCGGCGCCGAGAGCGAGGCGCTGCTCAAGAAAAGCATCGCCAAGGCGCGCTCGGAGCTGCAGCGGCTGGAGCGCGAATACGGGCTGGAAGTCGATCCCGACGCGGTGATCGAGGAACTGCCCGTCGGCCTGCAGCAGCGCGTCGAAATCCTGAAAGCGCTCTATCGCGGCGCCGAAATCCTGATCCTCGACGAGCCGACCGGCGTGCTGACGCCGCCCGAGGCCGACCACCTGTTCCGCATCCTCAAGCAGTTGAAGGAGCAGGGCAAGACGATCGTGCTGATCACGCACAAGCTGCGCGAGATCATGGCGATTACCGACACCGTCTCCGTCATGCGCCAGGGCACGATGGTCGCCACCCGCGAGACAGCGAAGACGACCGTCGGTGAGCTGGCCGAGCTGATGGTCGGCCGCCGCGTGCTGCTGCGCGTGGAAAAGGGCGAGGCCAAACCGGGCGCGGTAAAACTCTCCATCAGGAACCTGACGGTCAGGGATTCGCGCGGCGTCACCATGGTCGAGGACGTCTCCTTCGACATTCGCGGCGGCGAGATCGTCGGCATCGCGGGTGTTGCCGGCAACGGCCAGTCGGAACTGATCGAGGCGATCTCCGGCATCCGCCGCGCCGTTTCCGGCAGCGTCATGCTCGACGGCAAGCCCATAGACGTGACCGGCATTGCCGATCCCGGCGAGCTGCGCGACCGGGGCTTGGCCCATGTGCCGGAAGACCGCCATCACGTCGGCCTCGTGCTGGCCTTCGAGGAAAACGAGAATTCGATCCTCGGCTATCACGACGACCCGAAATATCTGAAAGGGCCGCTGCTCAACATCGATGCCATCCGCAACGATGCCAAAGACAAGATCGAGAAATACGACATAAGGCCCGGCGATTGCCGCCTGAAGACCGCCAATTTCTCCGGCGGCAACCAGCAGAAGATCGTGCTGGCCCGCGAGATGGAGCAAGATCCCGGCGTGCTGATCGTCGGCCAGCCGACACGCGGCGTCGATGTCGGCGCCATCGAATTCATCCACAAGCGCCTCATCGCCATGCGCGACCAGGGCAAAGCGGTGCTGCTGGTGTCCGTCGAGCTCGACGAGATCCGCTCGCTGTCCGACCGCATATTGGTGATGTTCGACGGCCGCGTCGTCGGCGAGCGCGGGTCGGATGCGACCGAGGGCGAACTCGGCCTGCTGATGGCCGGCGTCGAGCGCAAGGAGGCCGCCGAGTGAGCACGCCCTACACAAAGCTTCCCGGCTGGGCCGATTACGGGCTGATACCAGTCATCAACCTGATCGTGGCCTTCATTGTCGCCGGGCTCGTCGTCCTGCTGGTCGGGGAAAATCCGCTGCATGCGGCAACCGTTCTGGTCGATGGCGCATTCGGCAGCGGGCAGAATATCGCCTACACGCTGTTCTACGCCACCAACTTCATCTTCACCGGCCTTGCCGTCGCGGTCGCCTTCCATTGCGGCCTTTTCAACATCGGCGGCGAGGGGCAGGCCTATATTGGCGGGCTTGGCGTGGCGCTGGTCTGCCTTGCCTTCGACGGTTTCATGCCGTGGTGGCTGACCTTTCCGCTGGCGATCCTGGGTTCGGCAGCCCTCGGCGCGCTGTGGGCGCTGATCCCGGCCTATCTGCAGGCCAAGCGCGGCTCGCACATCGTCATCACCACCATCATGTTCAACTTCATTGCCGCCAGCGTCATGGTCTATCTGCTGGTCGACGTGCTGAAGCCGGCCGGCTCCATGGCGCCGCAGACGCGCGATTTCCTGCCCGGCGCGCAGCTGCCCAAGATGGGCTGGCTGCTGGAGATGTTCGGGCTTTCCGTGCGCTCCGCGCCGCTCAACATCTCCTTCCTGCTGGCGCTGGTCATGGCCTTCCTCGTCTGGGTGCTGATCTGGCGCACCAAGCTCGGATATGAGATCCGCACCATGGGTTTCAGCCCCAAGGCGGCGCGCTATGCCGGCATTTCGGAGACGCGCATCATCATCATCACCATGATGATCTCCGGCGCGCTGGCCGGCATGATGGCGCTGAACCCGATCATGGGCGACCAGCATCGTGTGCAGCTCGATTTCGTCACCGGCGCCGGCTTCGTCGGCATCGCGGTGGCGCTGATGGGCCGCTCGCACCCGGCCGGCATCGTGCCGGCGGCGATCCTGTTCGGCGTGCTTTATCAGGGCGGCGCCGAACTCGCCTTCGAGATGCCCGCCATCTCGCGCGACATGATCGTCATCATCCAGGGTCTGGTCATCCTGTTTGCCGGCGCGCTGGAGCACATGTTCCGCCCGGCCATCCAGACGTTGTTTGCCAGCATCAGCCCGCGCTCGGTTGGCGTGACGGCGGCGAAAGGGGAGGGTGTCTGAGATGGATGTACTCGTTCAGCTCATCGATGCGACCATCCGCGTTTCGGTGCCGCTCCTTCTCGCCTGTCTTGCCGGCCTCTATTCGGAACGGGCGGGCATTTTCGACATCGGCCTCGAGGGCAAGATGCTGGCCGGCGCCTTCGCAGGCGCGTCTGCCGCTGCCGTCACCGGCTCGGCCTGGGTCGGCTTGGGTGCGGCGATCCTCACCGCCGTCTGCTTCGCGCTGGTCCACGGCTTTGCCTCGATCACCCATCGCGGCAACCAGATCGTTTCGGGCGTGGCAATCAACTTCATCGCCGCCGGTTCCACCATCATTCTCGGGCAGGCCTGGTTCAAGCAGGGCGGGCGCACGCCGTCGCTGAGCGGCGGTGGCCGCTTCGAGGCGATCACGCTGCCGGGCGCGGAAGCGGTCAAGGACGTGCCGATCCTCGGCACCATCTATTCCGACATTCTCTCCGGCCACTCGCTGCTGGTCTACGTCGCCTTCCTGATGGTGCCGTTCACCTGGTGGGTGCTGTTTCGCACGCGCTTCGGCCTGCGGCTGCGCGCGGTCGGCGAAAACCCGGCGGCCGTCGACACCGCCGGCATTTCGGTCGCCTGGCTGCGCTATCGCGCTGTGATCTGCACCGGCATCCTGACAGGGATTGCCGGCGCTTACCTGTCGGTGGCGCAAAATGCCGGCTTTGTGAAGGACATGACCGCCGGCAAGGGCTTCATTGCGCTTGCAGCCCTCATCTTCGCCAAATGGAAGCCGGTGCCGGCGATGTTTGCCTGCCTGCTGTTCGGCTTCCTCGAGGCAGCCTCAATCCGCTTCCAGGGCATGGCATGGCCGATGATCGGCAAGGTGCCGGTGCAGCTCATGCAGGCGCTGCCCTACATCCTCACCGTCATTCTGCTCGCGGGCTTCATCGGCAAGGCGATCCCGCCACGAGCCGGCGGCGTGCCCTATGTGAAGGAAAGATAGCCTCTTATGTCGCATGACCTTTTCCTCGCCGCGCGCGAGGCCATGGCGAAATGCCATGCGCCCTATTCGAAATTCCCGGTCGGTGCTGCCCTTCGCACCGAAGACGGGCGCGTCTTTTCCGGCTGCAACATCGAGGTCGCATCCTACCCCGAAGGCTGGTGCGCGGAGACGACCGCGCTCGGCCACTACATCATGGGCGGCGGCGGCAAGATCACCGAGATCGCGGTCGTAGCCGAGCGCATGGACCGCATCACACCTTGCGGCGGCTGCCGTCAGCGGCTTGCCGAATTCGCCGGCGCCGACACGAAACTTTTCCTCTGCGACCAGACCGGCGTGGTCGAGACGGTAACGATGGGCCAGATGCTGCCCTACGGTTTTGAGGGCGGAATCCTGAAATGATGCAGACGATCGATCTTCTGGTGGAGCGGCTCGGCGGACTGGCGCCGAAGGTTGCGATGGTGCTCGGCTCCGGCCTTGGCGGGCTGGTCAACGAGGTCGAGAACGCGGTGCGCATTTCCTACGCCGAGCTGCCGGGGTTCCCGGCCAGCGGTGTCACCGGCCATGCCGGCGAGGTGGTGGCCGGCAATTTCGCCGGCGAACCGGTGCTGATGCTGGCCGGCCGCGCGCATTATTACGAGCACGGCAATGCCGCGGCCATGCGCCCGGTCATCGAAGTGCTTGCGGGTATCGGCATCGAGAAGCTGATCCTCACCAACGCCGCCGGCTCCGTCGATCCCGACATGCTGCCCGGGTCGATAATGCTGATCGAGGATCACATCAATTTTTCCGGCTCCAACCCGCTGTTCGGGGAGCCGAGTGACCGCCGTTTCGTCGGCCTGACGGAAGCCTATGATGCCGGCCTGCGCGCCGCCTTCGAGAAGGCGGCTGAGGTCTCCGACACTGCCCTCCACAAGGGCGTCTATATGTGGTTCTCCGGCCCAAGTTTCGAGACGCCGGCCGAAATCCGCATGGCACGGCTGATGGGCGCGAATGCCGTCGGCATGTCGACGGTGCCCGAGGTCATACTGGCGCGATTCTGCGGCCTCAAGGTCGCCGCCTGCTCGGTCATCACCAATCTCGCTGCGGGCATGACCGGGGCAGAGCTTTCGCATGAAGAGACGAAGGATATGGCGCCCATCGGTGGCGGTCGCCTGGCGACGGTGCTGAAGACCATGTTCCGGGAGGGGTTGGTGGATGGGTAGTGCGGCGACCTTTCCCTCCCCCTTGAGGGGAGGGTGCCGAGCGCAGCGAGGTGGGTGGGGTCATAGCGGCCGATCGCTACCTACTTGTAAGCTGGCGGGCTTCAATTGGCGTCGCGCACTTCCGCAACGACCCCACCCGACCGCTTCGCGGCCACCCTCCCCTCAAGGGGGAGGGAAAAGCTGATGCTCCCCCAGGAAATCATCCGCCGCAAGCGCGACGGCAAGCCGCTCTCCGCTGATGAAATCGCCGGCTTCGTGCGCGGGCTGACGACCGGCGCGGTGTCCGAGGGTCAGGTTGCGGCGCTCGCCATGGCGGTGTTCTTCAACGGCATGAGCCGCGACGAGGCAGTGGCGCTGACGCTCGCCATGCGCGATTCCGGCGACGTGCTCGACTGGTCGGACCTGCCCGGTCCCGTCACCGACAAGCACTCGACCGGCGGCGTCGGCGACAATGTCTCGCTGATGCTGGCTCCGATCGTTGCCGCCTGCGGCGCCTATGTGCCGATGATTTCGGGGCGCGGGCTCGGCCACACCGGCGGCACGCTCGACAAGATGGATTCGATCCCCGGCTACACCACCCAGCCGGACAAGAAGCTGTTCCGCAAGACGGTGCTTGCCGCCGGCTGCGCGATCATCGGCCAGACTGCTGATCTCGCACCCGCCGACAAGCGCTTCTATGCCATCCGCGATGTCACGGCGACGGTCGAGTCGGTCGCCCTCATCACCGCCTCGATCCTGTCGAAGAAACTCGCTGCCGGGCTGCAGTCGCTGGTGCTGGACGTCAAGCTCGGCAACGGCGCCTTCATGGCAAAAACCCGCGACGCGACCGCACTGGCGACCAGCCTCGTCGAGGTCGCCAATGGCGCGGGGCTGAAAACATCGGCACTCATCACCGGCATGAACGAGCCGCTAGCATCTGCCGCCGGCAATGCGGTGGAGGTGCAGAACGCCGTCGATTTCCTGACCGGCCGTTTCCGCGACCGAAGGCTGGAGCAGGTGACGCTGGCACTCGCCGCCGAAATGCTGCAGCAGGCAGGGCTTGCCGCCTCGCATCAGGATGCCGCGCGGCAGGCACATAAGGCGTTGGAGAGCGGCAAGGCGACGGAAGTCTTTGCGCGTATGGTGGCGGCCCTCGGCGGGCCGAAGGATTTCGTCGAGAAGAGCGAAAGCTATCTGCCGAAGGCGAAGGTGGAATTCGCGGTAAAGGCACCGGAGAGCGGTTTCGTCACCGCCATCGAGACGCGCGATATTGGCCTTGCCGTCGTGGCGCTTGGCGGTGGCCGCACCAGGCCGGAAGACAGCGTCGATCATGCCGTGGGCATAACGCGGCTGCTGCCGGTTGGAGCGGAGGTGAAGGCCGGCGAACCGCTGGCGCTTGTCCATGCCCGCAACAAGACCGATGCCGAGAGTGCTGCGCTGGTACTGTTGTCCGGCTATACACTTGGTGACACGAAACCAGCCGCCGCCAAGGTCATCGTGCGCCGGATCGCGCCGCGCGGCTAGCCCTTCCAGCTGAGGTAGAATCGCCCCTCATCCTGCTGCCGCGACCTTCTCGCCGTGAAGGACAGGGAGAAGGAGGCTGTCCGCAACGTTGACGACCCCACTCCCCGCGTGCGGGGAGAGGGTAAGGGTGGGGGGCTGTTTCCATCAGGACCTGAAACGATCGAGGATCGTCAGGCAGTCCCGGTTTCCCGCTTCGGGCCAAGCAGGAACACCGTAACAGCCGCAAGCAGCGTGGCTGCCCCGCTATAGGCGAAGGCACTGGCAACGCCGGCATTGTCCACCAGCAGGCCGCCGAAGATCGCGCCTGCCGCAATCGCCACCTGGAAGGTCGCGACCATCAGCCCGCCGGCGCTTTCGGCCTGATCGGGCGCTGCCCGCACCAGCCAGGTCTGCAACCCGACGGGAACCGCGCCGAAGGCAAAGCCCCAGAGCGTGACAGCGATTGCCGATGCGACGGTTGACGTTCCCAGCACCAGCAGCGAGACGGCGGCTATCGCAATCAGCAGCGGCGCCAGCGCCACCGCCGCCTTGAGGCTGCGCTCGGCGAGGAAGCCGCCGGCTATGTTGCCGAAGAAGCCGCCGATGCCGAAGGCGAGCAGAACCAGCGAGATCGTCTCGATATCGAGCGCCGGAACCTTTTCGAGGAAGGCGCGGACATAGGTGAAGCCGGCGAAATGGCCGGAGGCGACCAGCACGACGACCAGCAGCGCGATCCTGATCATCGGCCTGCGCGCGACATCCAGCAGGCTGCGGAAGCTCGCCACGCCGACCGGAGGCAGCCGCGGAATGGTGACGAGCTGCACCAAAAGCGTCAGCGCGGCGACGACGGCGGCAATCATGAACGCGGTGCGCCAGCCCCAGATGTCGCCAACATAGGCACCGATGGGAGCCGCGGAAACGGTGGCGGCGGAGACGCCGGTCAGGATGATCGACATGGCACGCGGCAGGAGATGGCTCGGAACAAGCCGCATCGTCAGCGCCGCCGACATCGACCAGAAACCGCCGAGCGCTATGCCGAGCACGACGCGCGCCACGAGCAGAACGGGCAGCGACCATGCGACGGCCGCCAGCACATTCGACAGGATCAGCAGCAGCGTCAGCCCCCACATGACGATCCGTCGATCGACGCGCTTCGTTATGATGGCCATGGTGGGTGCCGATATCGCGCCGATGATGGCAGTGGCGGTGACGGCCTGTCCGGCTGCACCCTCGGTGATGCCGAGATCATGGGCGATAGGCGTCAGCAGGCTGGCAGGCAGGAACTCCGCCGTCACCAGCCCGAAAGTGCCGAGTGCAAGTGAAAAGACCGCCCCCCAAGCCGCGTCGGATCGTTCGTCGGGTTTTTCGAGGTCGAGCGGAATGGCGTCCATGACGCCTGTCGCCGGTTCGGTCATGATGGAATCTCCAGTTTGGATGCAGTGCAACATGGTGGTGACTCTCTGGAGTTTCCATGCTAGAAACGCCATCATGCTTGACCGTTCGTCCAAACTTCCGATTACCGGCGATCCGCTCACCGACATTTTGCGCGGCCTTCGCCTCGATGGCGTCGAATATGGCCGCTCCGAAATGCAGGAGCCCTGGGGCGTTGAATTCCCGGCGCAGGAGGCCGCGCGGTTTCATTTCATCGGCCGGAAGGGTTGCTGGCTTCTGCGTCCTTGCGGCGAATGGGTGCAGCTCAATGCGGGTGACGCCGTGCTGCTACCGCGCGGCGACGTGCATGTGCTGGCGAGCGAACCCGGCGTAAAGACCTCGCCGATCACCGGCTATACCGTCGCCGAGCTTTGCAAGGACGTCTACTGCATGTCGGACGACGGCGATGTCCGGGAAGGCTGCCAGCCGGGCACGCTGCTGTTCAGCGGCAGCATGTATTTCAATCTGGACAGGCTGCATCCGCTGCTCGGCATGATGCCGGATGTGATGCTCACCCATGGGCTGGAAGCGTATGACCCGGCGATCCCGCATCTGCTGGAGGCGATGGCGCGCGAAGTGACCATGGAGCGCGTCGGTTCAGGCGGCATTCTGGCGCGGTTGGCGGACGTGCTCGCCGCCACCATCATCCGCTCATGGGTCGAGCGCGGCTGCGGCGCAACCAGCGGCTGGATCGCGGCCGTGCGGGACAGGGATATTGGCCGCGTGCTGGCGGCGATCCATCTGGAGCCGAACCGCGAATGGACGGTGGAAGCGCTGGCGAAGATGATGGGCGCCTCGCGCTCGGGCTTTGCCGAACGCTTTGCCACGATCGTTGGCGAAACGCCGCTGAAATATGTCACGCAGGTCAGGATGCATCAGGCACGGCAGTGGCTGGTCCGCGACCGGCTCAAGATTTCCGTGGTCGCCTCACGGCTTGGCTATGAATCCGAAGCCGCCTTCAGCCGCGCCTTCAAGCGCGTCGTCGGCTCGCCGCCCAGCCATTTCCGGGCCGACGAACATCCAGGCAGCGCTGCCTGATTCGCAACCTTACTGCACAAGCAGCAGCGACCCGTTCTCGACCTGATATTTGCCGAGGCGGCTGAGAAAGCTCATGCCGATCAGCGTGCCGTTGAGCGCCTTGTCTTCGAGCACAAGGGCCGGAACCTTGTCGACGGAAATCCGGCCGATCTCCAGCCTGTCGATGATGATGACGGCGGCCCCCGTCCTGCCGTTGGCCGTATCGACCTGCTGCGAGAAATCCGATTGCTGAAGCGATATGCCGATGCGCCGCGCCGTCGAGCGGTTGATCGCAACGGCGGTGGCGCCGGTATCGATCATCCCCGTGACCATGCGGCCGTTGAGCCGGAAATCGGCGCTGAAATGGCCGCGCTGATCGGCGGCGAGCCGCACCTTGCGGCCGGACAGATCGTCGGCGAATGACGGGGCTTGCGGCTTTGCGGAATTCACCGCTGCAACCGGTTGCGCCACAGTCGCCCGCTCGGGTTTCAGAACACCGAGGATCGTTTCGCGATGGGCTTGGTAAAGGCCGGGAAGCGAGGCCGCCACCACGGCGCAAACCGAAAATATGATCACCTGACGCAGCATGCATTCGCCCTGTTTTTGGCGAATGATGGACCTCTTAAGGTGACTTTGGCTTTAACGGAATGCGGGCTTCCGTGGTGACGGTTAGCAAATGCTTGCTATGGCCGTCAGCATTGTCAGTTACCGTCTTCGCTGGACATGTAGGATTTGAGGTCCTTGGTTCTCGCTTCGATCACACCGGCCCGGCAGATGGGATAGCTCAGAACCTGGCCCTCCCGTCCATAATCGCCATTTGCGTAGAACAGGCAGGACTTTTCCTTGAAGTCGTTCCAGGCCCGCTGTTCGTCGACAAGTGCTTTCGCAGTGTCGCCGTCAACGGAGGCGCGCAGTTCCTTCCATGCCGCGTTCAGCGCTTTGTCGGCGCGGTCCACCCATTCGCCGCCGCATTGGCCCCAGGCCGGGTTGGAGCCGTCGCTGGCGTCGATGCATTTGTCGTAAACATCGTCGGCGAATGCCGGCGTGGCGACGAATAGCGTGGTGAGCAGCGCCAGCGGCACCAGCCGTTTCATGACAGCCTCTACTTCGTGCCGTAGAGCCGATCGCCGGCGTCGCCCAATCCGGGAATGATATATCCCTTCTCGTTGAGCTGGCGGTCGATCGCGGCGGTGTAGACCGGCACGTCCGGATGGGCCTTCGTGAAGCGTTCGATGCCCTCAGGCGCGGCCAGCAGGCACAGGAAGCGGATATTGGTCGCGCCGCGCTCCTTCAGCTTGTCGATTGCCGCCGTCGCCGAATTGGCGGTCGCCAGCATCGGGTCGACGACGATGACGAGGCGGTCGCCGAGATCGCTCGGCGCCTTGAAGAAATATTCCACTGCTTCCAGCGTCTCGTGGTCGCGGTAGAGTCCGATATGAGCAACGCGAGCAGCGGGCACGAGGTCGAGCAGGCCTTCGAGCAGGCCGTTGCCGGCGCGCAGCACCGAGGCGAACACCAGCTTCTTGCCTTCCAGCGTCGGCGCCTCCATCGTCTCGATCGGCGTTTCGATCGTCTTGGTGGTCAGTTCGAGGTCGCGCGTCACCTCATAGCCGAGCAGCAGCGAGATTTCGCGCAGCAGCCGCCGAAAGCTCGCCGTTGACGTTTCCTTGTCGCGCATGATGGTGAGCTTGTGCTGGACAAGCGGATGGTCGACGACGGTCACGCCCATGAGAATTCGCTCCTGATGTCTTTTTCTCAGGCGATACTATCGGCTGAACCGTGCGCGTGAAACCGCTGGCGGCGCGCCAGCCACAGCTTTGTCGCGGCAGATCAGCGCTTTGCACCGTTGAGTTTCGCCAAAAGCGCCGTCTTGGTCTTGCGATCGACGAAGGCAGCCTCGATCGCCGTCTTCGTCACTGCCGTCAGCGCCTTGTCGTCCATGCCGAAATGGGTGGCGGCAATGTCGTATTCGCGCTTCAGCGTCGTCCAGAAATAGGGCGGGTCGTCCGAATTGAGCGTGACTTTGCAGCCGGCGGCCTGCAGCGCCAGGAACGGGTGGGTCTCGAAACTGTCGAACACCTTCAGCGCGATGTTGGAGCCGGGGCAGCATTCCAGCACAACGCCCTCGTCGGCAATGCGCTTGACCAGGTCGGGGTTCTCGATGGCGCGCACGCCGTGGCCGATGCGGGAAGGGCGGATGTGGTCGAGCGCTGCCTTCACGCTTTCCCAGCCGCCGAATTCGCCGGCATGGATGGTGATGCCGAGGCCTGCCTCGCGTGCGATCTCGAAGGCGCGCACATAATCCTCGAACTCGCCCTGCCGCTCGTCGCCGGCGACACCGAAGCCGGTGACCAGCGGATGGCCGCATTTCGCCGCGAAGCGCGCCGCCGCCTCGATCGAATCGACCCCGACATGGCGCACGCCGGTCACGATCATGCGGCCTTCGATGCCGGTCTTGTCGCGGGCGCGCATCATGCCTTCGCCCAGCGCATTCGTGTAGGCCTGCGGCGACAGGCCGGCTTTGACGGCATGATCGGGCGAGGTGAAGATTTCGGAGTAGATAGCGCCGTCGCGCGCCAGGCTGGTGAGGTAATGATCGGCCAGCCGCGCATAGTCCTCCTCGGTGCGGAACAGGTCGGAGGCAACGTCGTAAGCGGCCAGGAAGCTGGTGAAATCGTGCCAGACGAAGGAGCCGTCCTTGATGATGGCGGAAACATCCTTGCCGTATTTCTGCGCTTGCTTCAGCACGAGTTCCGGCGCTGCCGCACCTTCGATGTGGCAGTGAAGTTCCGCTTTCAATGGCATTCCGGTTTTCCTCGTGTGATGCGCGTTTCGAATCGTGCCGCCCCGAAGCGCGGCTGTTCACCGCGCCTTAAACAATAGCGTCCCCCATCCTGATCGGCTATGGTCCCGCCGGTTTTATGGCGGATCAAAATAATGTCAGAACATCGCACAACGGCAGCCGGCGGCATGGAAACCTCCTACGGTTTCAAGGAGGTCGGCCAGGGCGACAAGCAAAGCCTTGTCAACGACGTGTTCCACCGCGTCGCCAGCCGCTATGACCTGATGAACGACCTGATGTCCGGCGGCCTGCATCGCCTGTGGAAAGACGGCCTGGTGTCGTGGCTCAACCCGCCCAAGCGGCCGGGCTGGAAAGTGCTGGACGTTGCCGGCGGCACCGGCGACGTCGCGTTCCGCATCATCGACGCCTCGCAGGGGCAGGCGCATGCGACCGTGCTAGACATCAATGGCTCGATGCTCGGCGTCGGAAAGGAGCGCGCAGAAAAGCGGGGCTCGGCTGCCAACACCGATTTCGTCGAGGCCAATGCCGAGGAACTGCCCTTCGCCGACGAGACTTTTGACGCTTATACGATCGCCTTCGGCATCCGCAACGTGCCGCGCATCGACGTCGCACTGTCCGAAGCGTTCCGGGTGCTGAAGCCGGGCGGGCGCTTCCTATGCCTGGAATTTTCGGAAGTCGACATGCCTGTGCTCGACAAGGTCTATGAGGCATGGTCGTTCAACGCCATTCCGCGCATCGGCCAGGTCGTCACCGGTGATGGCGAGCCCTATGCCTATCTCGTCGAATCGATCCGCAAATTCCCCAATCAGGCGAATTTTTCAGCGATGATTTCGCACGCCGGCTTTGGCCGCGTGTCGTTCCGCAACTATTCCGGCGGCATCGCCGCCCTTCATTCGGGCTGGAAGCTTTGACGGGCGCCTCCGCATGAGTTCGCTCAGTGCCGCATTCCGGCTCGCCAGGGCCGGCTGGATTCTGACGCGCGAGGGCGTCGTCGCAGCATTGCCGGGCGAGGAGCTTTCGGGGCCGCCGAAATTCGGCTGGCGTATGGCGAAGCTTTTGACGCGCCGCCGCGCCAAGAAGCGCCAGCGCTCCGAGCGGCTGGCAGGCGCTGTTGCGCGGCTCGGCCCTTCCTACGTAAAACTCGGCCAGTTCCTGGCAACGCGCCCGGATGTGGTCGGCAACGATATCGCGCTTGATCTGGCCCTGCTTCAGGACCGGATGCACACATTCCCGCGCGAGCAGGCGGTCCACGCCATCGAAGGCTCGCTCGGCCGACCGGTGGGTGAACTGTTCCGCGAACTCGGCGAGCCGGTGGCGGCCGCGTCGATCGCGCAGGTCCATGCGGCCGAAGTCGAGCGCGAGGGTGTTGTTTCGAAGGTCGCCGTCAAGGTCATACGCCCCGGCGTGCGCAAAGCCTTTGCCCACGATCTCGAAAGCTTCTTCCTCGCCGCAAGGCTGCAGGAGCGCTACATCCCGTCGAGCCGGCGTCTGCGCCCGGTCGATGTCACGGAAACGCTGGCCCAGACCACCAAAATCGAGATGGATCTGCGGCTCGAAGCGGCGGCCCTGTCGGAAATCGGCGAGAATACGCAAGGCGATCCGGGGTTTCGCGTGCCGCATGTCGACTGGGAGCGCACCGGCCGCGATGTGCTGACCATGGAATGGGTCGACGGCATCAAGATGAGCGATGTCGAGGGCCTGCGTGCCGCCGGCCACGACCTGCCGCTGATTGCCGCGAACCTGATCCAGTCTTTCCTGCGCCACACGTTGCGCGACGGTTTTTTCCATGCCGACATGCACCCGGGAAACCTGTTCGTCGAGGCCAATGGCACCATCGTCGCCGTCGATCTCGGCATTGCGGGGCGGCTTGGCAAGAAGGAACGGCATTTCCTGGCCGAAATCCTCTACGGCTTCATCACGCGCGACTATCTGCGCGTTGCCGAGGTGCATTTCGAGGCCGGTTATGTGCCGCGCAAGCACAATGTCGCCGCCTTCGCCCAGGCCATCCGCGCCATCGGCGAGCCGATCCATGGCCAGCCGGCCGAAACCATTTCCATGGCCAAGCTGCTGACGCTGTTGTTCGAGGTGACGGAACTGTTCGACATGGCGGCCCGCCCCGAACTGGTGCTGCTGCAAAAGACTATGGTGGTGGTGGAAGGCGTCGCCCGCACGCTCGATCCCGCCTTCAACATGTGGAAGACGGCCGAACCCGTCGTCGGCAACTGGATCGCCAGCAATCTCGGCCCGCGCGGCATGCTGACCGATGCCCGGGACGGCGTGAAGGCGCTGCTGTCGCTGGCCCGCCAGGCGCCGGACTTCGCCGCCCGCACCGAGCGCCTGTCGCGCGAGATCGACAAGATGGCCGAGCACGGCCTGCGCTTCGACGACGAAACGGCGAAGGCCATCGGCAAGGCGGAAGCGCGGCATACGCGATCCGGCCGTGTGGCGCTGTGGGTGATCGCGCTGACGCTGGTCTATATCGCGTGGAAGCTGCTCTAGACTGGGTGGTTTGACAGCATTGCTAGCAATGCAGTCATTGAAAGCGCGGCTTTAGCACGCTATCTTGTGAATGCAGGAGCGAAGCCATGAGCACCATCACGATCCGAAACCTCGACGACAGCGTCAAACAGGAACTGCGCAAGCGCGCCGCCGAGCGTGGCGTTTCGATGGAGCAGGAGGTGCGTGACGCGTTGGCCGATCGCATTGCCGGACCTCGGCAGAGAAAATCCATCCTTGAGGATCTAAGGCGCTTGGGTGCCAATCCCGACAAGCCATTCGATCAGAAGAGGATTAGTGACGAAATGTGGGATGAAGGCCTGCTTTGAGCGGCTTTGTCATCGATACGTCCGCGATTATCGCGATTCTGCTGAGGGAGCATGACGCTGACCATTTCAGGCTCTATCTGGATCAACAGTTGTCGCCGATGATCAGCGTGGCGACGTTGCACGAAGCCTATTGCGTTTCGACACGTGAAAGCTTTCCGCAAAAGGCGCGACAGGTCGACGATCTGCTTGCCTTGGTAGAACCTGAAATGATCGCCTTCGATCTCGATCAACTGATCGTGGCCCGCCGCGCTTATTCACGCTATGGCCGTGGCTCCGGCCACAAGGCAAATCTCAACATGGGCGACTGCTTTTCCTACGCGCTTGCCAGGACGCGGAACCTGCCGCTGCTTTTCAAGGGCGACGATTTCATCCATACCGACATCGAGCCGGCATTGAAGCCTGCTCCAACGGCAGGCAAGGCATGACCCTCTCCGGCAAGCGCATACTGCTCATCATCGGCGGCGGCATCGCGGCCTACAAGTCGCTCGATCTCATCCGCCGCCTGCGCGAGCGCGGTGCGGCAGTGCGGTGCATCATGACCGAGGCGGCGCAGCAATTCGTCACGCCGCTTTCGGTCGGCGCGCTTTCGGCAGATCATGTCTTCACCGACCTGTTCGACCGGCAGGCCGAGCACGATATCGGCCATATCCGCCTGTCGCGCGAGGCTGATCTGGTGGTCGTAGCCCCAGCCACCGCCGACTTGATGGCCAAGATCGCCAACGGACTTGCCAACGACCTCGCATCCACAGCACTTCTCGCCACCGACAAACGCGTGCTGATGGCGCCGGCGATGAACCCGAAAATGTGGGCGCATCCGGCGACGCGGCGCAACCGCGCGACGCTGGAGAAGGACGGCATTGCCTTCATCGGCCCCAACCGCGGCGAGATGGCCGAAAGTGCGGAAGCCGGCGAGGGCCGCATGGCCGAACCGCTGGAGATCGTGGCTGCGGTCGAAGGGTTTTTCGACACCAGCGCCAAGCCGCTTTCGGGCCGAAAGATCATCGTCACCTCCGGCCCGACGCATGAGCCGATCGACCCGGTGCGCTACATCGCCAATCGTTCTTCGGGCAAGCAGGGGCACGCCATTGCTGCCGCCCTTGCCAAGCTCGGAGCTGACGTGCGCTTGGTATCCGGGCCTGTGACGCTTGCCGATCCGGCCGGCGTCAAGACCGTTCATGTCGAAAGCGCTCGCGAAATGCAGGACGCTGTCGAGCAATTGCTGCCGGCTGACGGGGCCGTTTTTGTCGCCGCGGTTGCCGATTGGCGCACCGCGGATTCCGCCGGCGAGAAGATCAAGAAGGTGGCTGGCGAGGGGCCGCCCGCGCTGAAAATGGTCGAAAACCCCGATATTCTGGCCGGCGTCGGTCACCACAGGAAGCGCCCCTATCTGGTCGTCGGCTTTGCCGCCGAAACGCAGGATGTGGTCAAGAATGCGCAAGCCAAGCTGAAGAAGAAGGGCGCCGACTTCATCGTCGCCAATGATGTGTCGCACGAGGGCGGCGTCATGGGCGGCGACCGCAACCGGGTGAAGATCGTCTCCAGCGCCGGCGTCGACGAATGGCCCGAAATGGGCAAGGACGAAGTAGCAAGCAGGCTCGCTGCACTGATCGCCGAACGCCTCAAGACGATCGAGGTCTGACGCTTTGCAACCCATCGATGACACCGCGCGCCGGCGCATTCTGGATGCGGTCGACGCGGCTTTCGATAAGCAAGTCGATTTCCTGGCGAGCCTTGTCCGTTGCGCCTCGCAGCGCGGCGAGGAAACCGGCGTGCAGGATGTCGTCGAGGCCGCCTTGCGCGAGCGTGGCTACGATGTCGACCGCTTCCTGATCGACCCGGACATGGTCGGCAAGCACCCGGCCTTTTCGCCCGTGACGGTGCCCTACGACAAGATGGCGAATGTCGTCGGCATCCGGAAAGCCGTTGCTCCGAAAGGCCGCTCGCTGGCGCTCAACGCCCATGTCGATGTCGTGCCGACCGGTAATCCGGCACGCTGGGAATTTCCACCCTATGATGCGGTAAGGCGCGGCGACTGGCTTTATGGCCGCGGCTCCGGCGACATGAAGGCCGGCCTCTCGGCGGCACTCTTCGCGCTCGATGCGATCAAGGCGGCAGGGTTCGAACTGACGGCGGACGTTCAGCTTCAGTCGGTTGTCGAGGAAGAGATCACCGGCAATGGCGCGGCCATGGCTTTGGTCAAGGGCTATGTCGCCGATGCGATCCTCATTCCCGAACCGACCGACGAAAAGCTGGTGCGGGCCAATTCCGGCGTCAACAAATTCGCCATCACAGTCGAGGGCGTGCCGGCGCATCCGCGCGAGATCGGCCATGGCATCAGCGCCATCGACGCGGCAGTGCGGCTGATCGGCCATCTGCGCAAGCTCGAAGCGAAATGGAACGAGGAGCGACCGTCAAAGCCGTTCTTCGATGATGTCGACAATCCCGCGGCCCTCACCATCGGCACCATCACTGGCGGTGAATGGATCGCCTCGGTGCCGTCCTCATGCCGCGTCGAAGGACGCATCGGCTTTTATCCGGGCGATGACCCGCAACAGCGGGCACGCGAATTCGAAGCGTTCGTTGCGGAAGCCGTTGCTGGCGATCCGGGCTTTCGCAACTGCCCGCCGCCGCGCGTGGAATGGGTCGGCGTCATGCATGCCGGCTACGCGCTGGAACCCGGCTCCGATGCCGAGGCCATGCTGGCGCTGGCGCATCAGGCCGCGCGCGATGGAAGCGGGCCGCTGGAAGCCTATGTCATGGCCTGTTATCTCGACGCTGCGGTCTTTGCCGTGCATGGCAACATCCCGTCGCTGGTCTATGGACCGGTCGCGGAAAACATCCATGCTGTCGACGAGCGTGTCAGCCTTTCGTCGCTCAGGCGTGTCACCAAGACCATTGCGCTGTTTGCTGCCGGTTGGTGCGGGATACGGTCGTAGGATCGAGGTCCCGTCAGCCCGGATCCCGACAGGCATCATCCAAAGGCTAAGTGGTCTAATCCAGATGGCGTAGGCAAGGGCTTGTTTTCTACCGCTGCCGGTTCATCTCAAAGGTGAATCTACCGCGAATTTGGTACCTCAAACCCGTCGTTTCTACCCGTCCGGGTGATGTGCGATGCGGTCCGCTGGCTTCAAAATTTCGCCGATTCCACTCGCTGACGAGCGTGGCAATGGTCCGATACGAAAGTGAATATGCCGGCAGGTACAAGCACTGGTCGAAGGACGATATCAACCTTCTGAAACGGCTTGCGCGCAAGAACGAAAGCGTTGCCCTGATCGCACGGCGTCTCAACCGCACGGTCGGAGCGGTCCGTACGCGTGCTTCCGCCGAGGGCATAAGCCTTGCGCGGGCTTCGAGCGATGGCGAGCCGACTGCACCGAAAGCACCATCCGGCCAGGGAGCGAATGCTTCGTCGACAGGTCTCTGATATCCATTCAGAAAGCGCTGTAGCGCTTGGTAACCTTCTCCACGGAAGGCTTTGCCGCTCCCATTTTCCGTCATCGATGCTGACGCCGACAAAAACCGCGGTCAGATCTGATTTGAATGAGAGCAACTAGAGGTCGATCCCATAACAGTCACAACTGCCTTGCACAGAGAGCGCTAACGGTTAAAGATAGCTCTTAGGGGCTATCCGGCTTGGGGCAAACTCGAACCCAGGGAAGTTGAAAAATGCCGAACCCCCCGGAATGGCAGAACATTGATCAGACACCCGAAAATCCGTTCGACAAGAGTACTGATTATGAGGCTTTTCTAAATTATCTCGGAGCTCTGAACCGCCCTTTGACGGTCGCGATGGCTCACCAGCCAATCACCGTAAATCTTGAGGAGCTCAACAACCATCCCGAGTACAAGGAAGCGGCGGCCGGCGCGCTCCAGCAATGGTCCGCGGTAACGCCGCTCCAGTTCGAGCTTGTCACCAGCGGCGAGTATCTGACCGTTGTCAGTCCGGAGATCGGCGAGGAAGATGACGGCAGTGCCTATTCCGCCGGCCGCTATGTCAGTGTCGGCCAGAGATTTCACGATACCGAGCCGCACAAGACCGAACCGGGCGGCTATCTCTTCAACACCTTCGTCCACGAATTCGGCCACGAATGGGGGCTGAACCATCCCGGCGTCTATAATTACGGCGGTCCCGGCGGCGAGCAGATCACCTTTCTTGCCGGTGCGACCTGGGTCTATGACCAGCAGCGCTACAGCGTGATGTCCTATTTCGACGGCATCGACGTCGGCGAGCGCACGCGGTGGACATCGACGACGCCGATGGTCGGCGACATCGAGGCGGTTATCCGTCGTTATTTCTCGACGGTTGTCGACGGCGTGAGAACCTACGAGGATATCCAGCTCAACACCGGCGACAATGTCTACGGTTTCGGCAGCACGAAGCTCGGCTACGAGCTGACCGCCGCCGGGCCACGCCATGACGTCGGCTTCGTCATCCACGATACGGGTGGCTACGATACGATCGACTTCTCTGGATCTACTGCGGATACGATCCTCGATCTGCGCGAAGGCCGTTGGTCCAGCGTGAACGGTCACCGCAACAACGTTGCGATTTTTGACGGCCACAACGCCGATGCGACGCAATACTACGTCGAGAAGGGCGTCGGCAGCAGGTTTGACGACATCATTCTTGGCAATGATGGCGACAACGAGCTGATTGGCGGCGCCGGCGACGACAAGATCGCGGGTTTTGCCGGCAACGACAACATCAATGGCGGCGCTGGAGCCGACATACTGGACGGCGGAACCGGAGACGACACGGTCAATGGCGGCGCCGGTGATGACGAGATGGTCGGCGGCGACGGTGCCGATACGCTGAATGGCGCCGGCGGCAATGACAAGCTGGATGGCGGCGCCGGAAACGACAAGCTTGCCGGCGGCGCGGGCGACGACCTGGTCATCGGCGGTGCCGACGACGATACGTTGACGGGTGGCGTCGGCAACGACCGGATGGACGGCGGCGACGGCGCAGACGTGGTGCGCGGCGGCGACGGTGATGACATGATAGCCGGCGGGCGCGACACCCTTGCCAGCCGCGACATCAACAACACGCTTCCCATCCCGTCGCTGGAAGACCAGACCGAAAGTAACGACGGCAATGACCGGCTCTACGGCGAGGCCGGCAACGACACCATCGAAGGCGGTGCCGGCGATGATCTTCTCGATGGCGGAACAGGCGACGACATCCTGCGCGGCATGGCAGGCGTCGACGTCTTCCGGGGCGGCGACGGCTCGGACACGGTCGACTACAGCAAGGAAAGCCCGTTCCAGCTATTGGTCAATCTCGAGCTGAACATCGCCAGCGGCGGCACTGCCTCCGGCGACACTTTCTACAGCATCGAAAACCTGATCGGCTCGGATGACCGCATCGACCGCTTCATCGGCAACGCTGCGGACAACCACTTCCAGGGTCTCGGTGGCGGCGACGTCTTCAATGGCGGCGACGGCAATGACATCCTCGATGGAGCACGCGATGCCGATGTTCTCTATGGCGACGCCGGTGATGACACGCTGATCGGCGGTGCGGGATATGATTATATCCACGGCGGCGACGGCAACGACACCGCAGTCTACACCGGCAGCACAAGGGGCGTGACCGTTGATCTCGCCCAGCATCTGGCTGCCGGCGGTGATGCCGAAGGCAATACGGTGAACGGGGTCAAGGGCGACACCCTGATCTCGATCGAGAACCTTGTCGGTTCAGCCCTCAACGACAATCTCTTCGGCGATGCTGGCGTGAACAGGCTGAGCGGCGGTGCCGGCGACGATGTGCTGGGTGGCGGTGCCGGCCAGGACTATCTCGACGGCGGCGCTGGCAGCGACATGGTTGCGTTCTACGACAGCACGCAAGGTGTCGTCCTCGCGCTCGGTCAAGCCGGCGAAGACACGCTGGTGTCCATCGAGGGAATTGCCGGGTCGGCCTTTGCCGACACCCTGACCGGTGACGCCGGCGACAACAGCCTGGTCGGGCAGGGTGGCGACGACACGCTGGCCGGCGGTGCGGGCAACGACGTGCTCGACGGCGATTTCGTGCCGTTCCCGGTCTCTGGCATCGGCATGGGTGACGGCTATGTCACTTTGCCAGCAAGCGCGACGAACAACTCGACTGCCACTGCCGTTGATTTCACCAACGGCTTCTCGCTCGCTGCCGACGCCGAGATACGCGACGCCGCGACCGTGCCGCATTGGACGGTCAACGCAACCGGCAACGGTTCGTCGGGCTTCTACAAGGTGGTGCTGAAAGCCGGCTCGACCATCACTGCCGACATCGACGGCATTGCCGATCCGGACCAGCTCGACAGCTGGATCCAGCTGATCGGCGGCGACGGCACCGTGCTTGCCGACAACGACGACAATGGCGGTGACCCGGGTTCGTCGTCAGGTCGGGATTCCGGGCTCACCTTCACCGTGGAGGAAGACGGCACCTACTACATCCAGGTCGGAAGCTGGGTTCCGGGCAGCGACGGCTTCCAGCCGGTCGTCGGCTCCGGCATCGCCTATGAGCTGAATGTCTCGGTCGCGCCGCCGGCACCTGTCATGCCCCATATCGGCATAGCCGGCAACGATACGCTCGATGGCGGCGAAGGTAACGATACCCTCTACGGCCGGGCTGGCAACGACACGTTGAACGGTGGCCTCGGTCAGGACTATCTCGACGGCGGTGCCGGCACGGACAGGATGGTCGGCGGCGACGGCGGCGATACCTATGCCGTCGATACCAGCAGCGATATCGTCGTGGAGGCAAGGACAGGGACCGGGATTGATCTGGTGAACAGTTCCGCCAGCTTCAGCCTCGGTGGCCAGTTCATCGAGAACCTGACCTTGACCGGTGCGGCCAACATCAATGGCACCGGCAACTCGCTTGCCAACGCAATCACCGGCAATGGCGGCACCAACACGCTTCGCGGGCTCGGCGGCAATGACACGCTGACGGGCGCTGGCGGCAACGACACGCTGGCCGGTGGCGACGGTAATGACACCTTCCTGTTCGCGGATGATTTCGGCCTGGACACCATCACGGACTTCGTCGCCGGCTCGGTGGACGACGTGATCGGCTTTGCAACCGATCTGTTCGAGGACTTCGCCTCGGTCCTGGCCGCGGCAACTCAGGTCGGGTCGAACACCGTGATCACCTATGATGACGACAACACCCTGACATTGCGAAATGTCGCGGTGGCGAACCTGCAGCAGAGTGATTTCCTGTTCGCTGCAGCCTGATCGAAGACGATCGAAATGGACTGTGCGCCGGCCCCGGCGCACAGTCTGGTGCCTAGCCGTCAGACGTCCAGATTGGCGACGCTCAGCGCGTGTTCCTGAATGAATTCGCGCCGCGGCTCGACCTCGTCGCCCATCAGGCGAGAGAACAGCGAGTCGGCGTCGGTGGCGTCGTGGATCTTGACCTGCAGCAACGAGCGCACATTCGGGTCCAGCGTGGTTTCCCAGAGCTGCTCGGCATTCATCTCGCCAAGGCCCTTGTAGCGCTGCATCGTCAGGCCCTTGCGGCCGGTGGCGAAGATCGCGTCGAGCAGTGCCATCGGTCCCGAGATCGTCTCGGACACCTCTTTGCGCCGCAGCACAGGCGACTGGGCGTAGACTTCGTGCAGGCGGGCGGCATAGCGGTCGAGCGCGCGCGCATCGGCCGAGTTGATCAGCCCCATGTCGAGATGGGCATATTCCTTCACGCCGCGCACCGTGCGCTCGAAAATGAAACCGCCCGGGCCTTCATTCGAGGTCGCGGTGCGGCCCTCCCAGCCGCGCTCGGTATCCTCGGCGATGGCGTCGAGGCGCTGGGCGATGGTTTCGGCCATGGCGTTGGCGCGCCCGAGGTTGGAGAAAATGTCAGGGTTGAGCCCGCCGGCGATAGCGGCCTGCTCGACGACCGTCCGCGAGTAGCGCGTGTGCAGCCCGTTAAGCAGGGTACGCACAGCCATTGCATCATCCACCGCGCCGCGCAGGTCCTGCCCGGTGCGGACTTCGCCTGTCGACTGGGTGAGAGACGCTTCTTCGAGGCCCGATCCGATCAGGAATGCCTCGAAGGCGCTTTCGTCCTTGATGTATTGCGAGCTCTTGCCGCGCGAAACCTTGTAGAGCGGCGGCTGCGCGATATAGAGGTGGCCGCGCTCGATCAGCTCCGGCATCTGCCGGAAGAAGAAGGTGAGCAGCAGCGTGCGGATATGGGCGCCGTCGACGTCGGCGTCGGTCATGATGATGATCTTGTGGTAGCGCAACTTGTCGGCGTTGAACTCGTCTTTGCCGATCGAGGTGCCGAGCGCGGTGATCAGCGTGCCGATCATGTCGGAGCCCAGCATGCGGTCGAAGCGCGCGCGCTCGACATTCAGGATCTTGCCGCGTAGCGGAAGAATGGCCTGGTTTTGGCGCGAGCGGCCGCCCTTGGCCGAGCCACCTGCCGAGTCACCCTCGACGATGAAGATTTCGGACTTGGCCGGGTCGCGCTCCTGGCAGTCGGCAAGCTTGCCGGGGAGCGAGGTGATGTCGAGAACGCCCTTGCGCCGCGTCAGCTCACGCGCCTTGCGCGCGGCTTCGCGGGCGGCGGCTGCTTCCACCACCTTGGCGATCAGTATCTTGGCTTCCGAAGGGTGTTCCTCGAACCACGTTCCGAGCGCCTCGTTGACGAGGCTTTCGACCACCGGACGCACTTCCGACGAAACCAGCTTGTCCTTGGTCTGCGAGGAGAATTTCGGGTCGGGAACCTTGACCGAAAGAACGGCGGTCAGCCCTTCGCGGCTGTCGTCGCCGGTGATGGAAACCTTTTCCTTTTTGGAAATGCCCGAGGATTCGGCATAGCCCGTGACCTGACGTGTCAGCGCGCCACGGAAACCGGCCAGATGGGTGCCGCCGTCGCGCTGCGGGATGTTGTTGGTGAAGGCCAGCACGTTCTCGTGATAGCTGTCGTTCCACCACATCGCCACTTCGACGGTGATGCCGTCGCGCTCGGCCTTGATGGCGATCGGCGAGGAAATCAGCGGCTTTTTCGCCCGATCGAGATATTTGACGAACTCGATCAGACCGCCATCGTAGAGCAGTTCCTGCGTCTTGACGTCGGCGTGGCGCTTGTCGGTCAGCACGATGCGTACGCCGGAATTCAGGAATGCCAGTTCGCGCAGCCGGTGTTCCAGCGTGTTGTAGTCGAACTCCACCATGGTGAAGGTGTCGGTCGACGGCATGAAGGAGATTTCGCTGCCGCTGCGCCCTTCATATGTGGCGGGAAGCTTGTTCGGCACATAGGTGCCGGTCACCTTCAGCGGCGCATCGGAGTTGCCGTGGGTAAAGCTCATCTCGTGGATGTTGCCGTCGCGGCGGATCTTCAGCTTCAGCCACACCGAAAGCGCGTTGACGACGGAGACGCCGACGCCGTGCAGGCCGCCCGAAACCTTATAGGAATTCTGGTCGAACTTACCGCCGGCATGAAGCTGCGTCATGATGACTTCAGCCGCCGAAATGCCTTCGCCGGTGTGAATATCGGTCGGAATGCCGCGGCCATTGTCGATGACCGTGCAGGAACCGTCGGGATTGAGCGTTACCGTCACCAGATCGGCGTGGCCAGCCAGCGCCTCGTCGATGGCGTTGTCGACGACTTCGTAGACCATGTGGTGCAGGCCCGAGCCATCGTCGGTGTCGCCGATATACATGCCCGGCCGCTTGCGCACCGCATCAAGACCTTTGAGAACCTTGATGGAATCGGCGCCATACTCAGCCTGCGCACCGGCCTGGTTTTCGGTCGTATCGCTCATGAAGTGCTTTCGTCTCTCTATCGCGGGACAGGCGCGCAATTCCATTCCGAATCGCGCGCCCGATCATGTCCTAGATATAGGCGCTTCATGGCTTTTTTCCAAGTTTTCCAAGGATTTTGCCGGGGAAAAGCGAGGAGGACGGGGTGCCGGTCGAGAGCCGGGCAAACATGTTCGCACAGGTTGCTGCCCGTGCGCGTTAAGCGGCCTTGTCGGCTACTGCCTTCACCGGACGCAGAGCCTTCAGAGCGCCGGCCCAGCGGTCAAGTTCGTCGAGCATGGTCGTGGCACCGGTGGTGATGAGATCGTTCGGCTCGAACACGCCGTCCTTGAGGAACTGCGGGTAGTTCGGCACCGGCACGCCTTCGGGAATCGGCACCATCTTCTGCGTCGTCAGCAGCGGCTTGAGCGACTCCACTGCGCGCAGACCGCCGGAGACGCCGGCATAGGACAGGAAGCCGGCCGGCTTGTAGCGCCATTCGGCCGAAAGGTAGGTGATGGCGTTGATGAGCGAGGCCGGCGCGAAATAATTGTATTCCGGCGTCACGAAGACGAAGGCGTCGCCAGCGTCGATCGCCTCGGACCATTTCTTGGTGTGGGCGTTCTCATACTGGCCAAGACGCGGATGCTTGGGCTCGTCGAAGATCGGCAGGTTGAATTCGGCCAGGTCGACGATAACCGGCTCGAACTTGCCGTGCTTGCGGGCAAAATCGGCGAACCACTTAGCGAACACCGGGCCGACGCGGCCGGGGCGGGTGCTGCCGATGATGATGTTGAGTTTCTGTGTCATAGTCGTGATCCTGTGGGAGGATTAGGTATCCAATGGTAACCGAGTGTACATAAGCGCTCTTGTGTGCAGTGCACAAGAGGGAACTTTTCGGTAACTGGGGAAGGTTTTGGTGACACAGCGTTCACCAAACGCGGTGCGACAATGCCCTCGCATGGACGCTGGCCATCGGTGCGCCTACATAGGAGGGACCCGAATGGAGCAATTGATGGATATCGCCCCAGCGCCTTTCGTCCCGCCCGCGCCGAAGCCGCGCACCTCGCCGCCTTCGACGCTGGAGATGATCCGCATCGTCTACCGCAACCCGCTCGAATTGTGGGGTGAGCCTTCCTATAACGAGCCGTGGATTTCGGTGAACGGCGTCGGCGGGCCGCTGGTCATCGCCAATGACCCGGGCCTGATCCGCCACGTGCTGGTCGACAACGCCAAGAACTACAAGATGGCGACGGTGCGCCAGAAAATCCTGCGGCCGATCCTGCGCGATGGGCTGCTGACGGCGGAAGGCGACGTCTGGAAGCGCTCGCGCAAGGCGATGGCGCCGGTGTTCACGCCGCGCCACATCTTCGGCTTCGCCGGGCCGATGCTGAAGCGCACGCAGGAATTCGTCACGCGCTACGAGGAAGAGCCTGGCACGGTCGATGTCGCCCACGACATGACCCTGCTGACCTACGACATTCTGGCCGAAACGCTGTTTTCAGGCGAGATCGCCGGCGAGCCGGGCAGTTTTGCCCGCGAAATCGATCGCCTGTTCGAGACGATGGGCCGTGTCGATCCGCTCGATCTCCTGCGCGCACCCGACTGGATGCCGCGCCTTACCCGTATTCGCGGCCGCAAGACCATGGCCTATTTCCGCAAGATCGTCACCGATACGGTGTCGATGCGCACGGAACGGCTGGCGCGTGACCCAGATAATGTACCCGAGGATTTCCTGACGCTGCTGCTGCGCGCTGAAGGGCCGAACGGCCTGACGCGCGCCGAGATCGAGGACAACATCATCACCTTCATCGGCGCCGGCCACGAAACAACGGCCCGCGCGCTCGGCTGGACCATCTATTGCCTCGCCGAAGCGCCCTGGGAGCGCGACAAGGTCGAGGCCGAGATTGACGCCGTGCTGGCGCGCGAGCCGGACCCGACGAAATGGCTCGACGCCATGCCGCTGACCCGCGCCGCCTTCGACGAGGCGCTGCGGCTCTATCCGCCGGCGCCGTCGATCAACCGCGAGCCGATCGAGCCGGAAACCTACAAGGACCTCTACATTCCCAAACACGCTGCCGTTTTGGTCATGCCGTGGGTCGTGCATCGGCACCGCAAACTGTGGGACCAGCCCGACGCCTTCATGCCGGAGCGGTTCCATCCCGGAAACCGCGAAAAGATCGACCGCTTTCAATATCTGCCCTTCGGCGCCGGCCCGCGCGTCTGCATCGGCGCCAGCTTCGCCATGCAGGAGGCGATCATCGCGCTGGCCGTCATGCTATCGCGCTTCCGCTTCGACACCGTCGCCGAGACCAAGCCATGGCCGGTGCAGAAGCTGACGACGCAGCCGCAGGGCGGCCTGCCGATGCGGGTGACACGGCGCTGAGGGAGGGATGGTGAGCGACGCTCCTTCGGCTTTGCTGGTGCGGATAACGGGGCGGGTCCAGGGCGTCGGCTTTCGTATGTGGACACAGGACGAGGCCGAAAGGCTCGGGTTGCGCGGCTGGGTGCGCAACGAACGGGACGGCTCCGTCACGGCGTTGATTTCTGGCCCCGGCGAAGCGACTGCGGCCATGCTGAAGCTGTTATGGAACGGACCGCGCGGGGCGGTGGTGTCGAAGGTGGTGACCGAGGCGGCAAGTGCGGAGGCCGCACCTGCCGGCTTCGAAATCACCGCCTAGACCAGCGCAAAAATCCGCGCAGGCCCGCCCGTCGCACCCTTGATCTTCGGCGCGCCGACCACGATGGTCGCGCCCTTCACTGGCACCTTGTCGAGATTGGCGACGCCCTCGATGCCGTAGCGGCCGCTGGGCAGCCAGGTGTTGTGCACGATGAAATCGGGCGAGGGACCGTAGTCGAGCGACAGCGTGTCGACGGCGATCGCCTTGATCGACGGCTGCTCGATCAGCAGCTGCGCGGTTTCGACGTGGAAGCCCGGAAAATGCATGGTCTTGCCGTCATCGCCGACATTGCGGAATTTTTCGGTCGCGACATGATCGCCCCAGCCCGAGAGCAGCGCCACCACCGCGCCTTCCGGCAGGTCGCCATTGGCGCTCGTCCAGGCCTTGATGTCGTCCGGCGTGAGCTGCGCGTCGGGATTTTCTGCCGCCTTGGCACGGATGTCGATCACCACCAGCGGCGCGATCAGGTCCTCGACCGGCAGCTCGGCCACCGACTTGCCGTCGGCGGTGAAATGCAGCGGCGCGTCGATATGGGTGCCGGTGTGCTCGCTGATGCGCCATTCGTTCAGGTTGAAGGTGTCCTTGGCATGGGTGAATTTCTGGTCGATGAAAAGCTGCTGCCCGCCGAAATAGGTCGGAAACTGCTCCCAGATTTCATGAGTGAGATCCTCGGCCTTCTTGGGAGCTTCGGCGGCAAAAAGCGGCCGTGACGGCAAGGCCGTGGCAAGTGCTGCAGCACCAGCTGCCGCGATAGTTCCCTTGAAGAAGTTGCGGCGGCTGAGCATGCCCGCCTTGACGGATTCCATTACGCAGTGATGGCACATGATACCCCTCTTCATTCTGGTTGACGGAGGGAGTTTGTTCCACGGTTGCCGCAACGGCAAGTGCCTGATCTTGCGCGTTTAGTTGCGCCCGTGAAAAACGTTTTCGATATGCACCGGCCAGCGGCGCGGCAGCACCGCCACCATGTCGAAACGCACCGACAGCTTTCCATAGTCGGGCTGGCGCGACAGCCACAGGTCGGCCGCGCCCTCGATGCGGCGCTCGGAGCTGTAGGCGAGGGCTTCCATGGCTGAAACCAGCGTCGGCCGCGCCTTGACCTCGACGATCAGCACGAGGTTGCCGCGCCGCGCGATCAGGTCGATCTCGCCGAGTTTCGTTCGATAGCGCCGGGCGACGATGCGATAGCCCTTGAACATCAGGGCAAGGGCCGCCAGCCATTCGCCGCGGTGGCCGCGCTTGTAGGCCTTGATCCGCGCGCTGGCGTCAGTCACCCGTACCTTCCCTGAGTTCGAGCAGGCGGCGGTAGAGCGCGGGCTTCTGCCCGCCGGTCATGCGCGCAGCTTCGGCGGCAGCCTTCGACGCCGGCATTTCCTTGGCCAGCGACAGCAGCAGGCGGTCGATGTCTTCAGGCCCGGTCACGGCCTGTTCTTCCGGCGGGCCGACGCAGATGACGATCTCGCCCTTGGGCGTCGGCGCTTCGGCATAATGCGCGGCGAGCGCCGACAGCGTGCCGGTGCGCATTTCCTCGAATCTCTTGGTCAGTTCGCGGCCAATGGCGGCATGGCGGTCGCCATAGACGTCGGCCATGGCGACAAGCGTGTCGGCCAGCCGGCGCGGCGATTCGAAGAAGATCAGCGTTGCCGGCACGGCGGTCAGCTCGGAAAGCCGCGTGCGCCGCTGGCCGTCCTTGACCGGCAGGAACCCGGCAAACAGGAAAGCGTCGGAGGGCAGGCCCGATGCAGTCAGTGCGGCCAGAACCGCCGAAGCGCCTGGTATCGGCACGACCCGGATGCCTTTTTCCAGCGCCTGCCCGACCAGCCTGTAGCCGGGATCGGAAACGAGCGGCGTGCCGGCATCCGATACCAGCGCCACGCTCTGCCCGCTTTCCAGCGCCTCGATCAGGCGCGGGCCGGCCTCGGCGGCATTGTGCTCGTGATAAGGCGTCGGGCGCTGGCGAATGCCGTAGCGTTCCAGCAGAATGCGGGTAACGCGGGTGTCCTCGCAGGCGAGGATATCGGCGCCGGCCAGCGTTTCCAGCGCGCGCAGCGTGATGTCGCCGAGATTGCCGATGGGCGTGGCGACGAGATAGAGCGCGGCTTCCATCGGACGGGCGGCGACCTCCGTCTGCCCGATCATGAAACTCTTCTTGCCGTCTGCCCGCACGCCATCTTCTCCTTGACCTCCCTCTTTGGCACGCCGTCGGTCGCCTTGCAAAAAACCTTTCGGCCCTTACGTAAATTTTGCCGCAATCGGGAACGAAACCATGCGCGTCGGGTTTGGCATGTTCACCCGGGAGGATCCGATGCAAGGCCTTCAGCTACAGGACGTGTTCCAGCCCTACTATGCCGACCGCAGGAGTTTTCTCGCTGACGGTGCAATGGCGCCGGCTCCGAAAACCGAGCGCAAGGACAGCGACGAGACCGGCGATAAAAAGCCGGCCACGCCAGAGCCTAACTCGAAAAAGGCCTGAAGATACAATGCCCAATCACTTCGATGCATTCCTGCCGCGTCTGGAAAAACGGCACGCCGACGAGCGTCCGTCAGACCCGGTAGGCGACCAGAACAGCACCCGCGGCAATCAGCGCGACGCCAAGCCAGTTCGCGCCGCTCAGCCGCTCGCCGAGAAACACCACGCCAAACACCGCGACAAGAACCACGCTTAGCTTGTCGATCGGTGCCACCTGCGCGGCATTGCCCAGCTTCAGCGCGCGGAAATAGCAGAGCCACGACGCGCCCGTCGCCAGTCCCGACAGGACGAGGAAGCCATAGGTCTTTCCCGAGATTTCGCCCGGATTCTGGAACTGCCCGGTGGCGAAGACTATCCCCGCCAGCACCAGCAATATGACCACGGTGCGGATCAGCGTCGCGAAATCCGAATTGATGTTTTCGATGCCGACCTTGGCGAAGATCGCGGTCAGCGCGGCGAAGGCGGCTGAAAGCAGTGCCCAGAACTGCCAGGAGGTGAGGGCGGAATTCATTGAATGGTTTCCTGTTAAAGCACTAGGAGATTGTTCGTTACGGGACGATTGCGCAATCGTGCGTGAACTTTATCCCCCTCTCCGTCTCGGCTTCGCCGAGACGGAGAGGGGGCTTTGACGCACAAAAACGATCGTCCAACTCTTTTCATCAACGGAAGGCGCGGTGCGGCGTCCTACCGCGCCAGATCGGCCACGACCGCGTCCAGCACGATCATGCCCGACGCAGTTGCGCGCAGGCGCGAATTGCCGACGGGCGCGATCAGCCCTTCGCCTTGCAGGATCGACATGCGCGGCGAAGAAAGCGCGCGGCCGGAAAGCCGCTCAAAGCGGTCGAGGTCGATGCCCTCGGCAAGCCGCAGTCCCATCAGCAGGAACTCGTCGGCTTCCTCGGAACGCGTCAGGGTCTCGCCGCCGATGACGCCATGCCCATCGGTCTCGACAAGATCGAGCCAGCTTTCCGGCATCTTCTCGGTGAAGGTCACCACGCGCCGGTCATCCTCGATGAAGCGGCCATGCGCGCCGGGGCCGACGCCGACATATTCGCCATAGCGCCAATAGGTCAGGTTATGGCGGCTTTCCGCGCCCGGCTTGGCGTGGTTGGAAATCTCATAGGCAGGCAGGCCACGCGCAGCGGTCACTTCCTGCGTAATCGCGTAGAGGTCCGCCGATGCCTCTGCATCCGGCAGCTCGAATTTATGCGCGGCGTAAAGCGTGTGGAAGCGCGTGCCTTCCTCGATGGTCAGCTGGTAGAGCGACAGATGGTCGGCGGCGTGGCCGATTGCCTGTTCGAGTTCAGCGCTCCACGCTTCCGGCGTCTGGCCGGGGCGGGCATAGATCAGGTCGAAGGAAAGCCGCGGAAAGATTTCGCGCGCCAGCCCGATCGCGTGCAGCGCCTCGGAGACGTTGTGCAGGCGGCCCAAAAAGCGCAGGTCGGCATCGTTCAGCGCCTGCACGCCGAGCGAGACGCGGTTGACGCCGGCTGCGCGATAGCCGCGAAAGCGCTCGGCCTCCACGGATGACGGGTTGGCCTCCAGCGTGATCTCGATGCCGTCCGGCACGGTCCAGTTTTTCGCCACGGCGTCCAGCATCCTGGCCACCGTTTCAGGCTTCATCAGCGAGGGCGTGCCGCCGCCAAGGAAGACGCTGGTGACCTCGCGCGGGCCGGTGCGCTCGCGCATCGTTGCAAGCTCGGTCTCGAAGGCACTGGCAAAGCGTTCCTGGTCGACCGGCTGGTGGCGGACATGGCTGTTGAAGTCGCAGTAAGGGCATTTGGCCGCGCAGAAAGGCCAGTGGATGTAGACGCCGAATCCCGGTTCGCTGCCCGTCAATGCCTTGTCCTTCACGCCGAGCCGAGCATGGCCCGGGCGAATTTCTGGAAGGCGCGGGCGCGGTGCGAAAGCGCCTCGTCCTGGCCCGGCTTCCAGCCATGCTTCTGCTCGGCCGTCATCTCGCCGAATGTCAGATCGTGCCCGTCCGGCATGAAGACCGGATCGTAGCCGAAACCCTTCTCGCCGCGCGGCGGCCACACCAGCGTTCCCTCGGCCTCGCCGCGGAAATATTCGGCATGCCCGTCCGGCCAGGCAACGCAGATAACGGCGACGAAGCGGCCCTTGCGATCTTCAGGGTCGGTCGCGCCGACCTCGTGCAGGGCCACTTCCGTGCGCTGCATGGCCATGCAGAAATCACGCGTTCCGTCGGGCTTTTCGGCCCAGTTGGCGGTGTAGACGCCTGGCTGGCCGCCGAGCGCGTCGACGACGAGCCCGGAATCGTCCGACAGCGCCGGCAGGCTGGTCGCCTTGGCCGACGCGAATGCCTTGATAAATGCGTTTTCCTCGAAGGTCGTTCCGGTCTCGTCCGGCTCAGGCAGGCCGTATTCCTTGGCCGACTTGGCCTGGAAGCCGAACGGCGCCATCAGGTCGGCGAATTCCCGCAGCTTGCCTTCATTGTGGCTGGCGACGACGATTTCCCGTTCGGTCAGAATGCGCATTCAAAGTCCCCAGATGCGTGGTTCGGAAAATTCTATCGAATTGCCGGAAGGGTCGCGGATGTAGATCGAGCGTCCTTCGTTTGGCCATTCGAAATCGGCCTCGACGGCGATGCCTTGGGCCTCGAAGGTGGCTTTCCACTGCACGATCTCGTCAGCGGTTGCGGCGAAGCACAGATGTCCTTCGCCTGTCGTGCCATGCGGTGGAATCGGCAGTTTCGCGCCGGCCGCAAGCTGGTTTCTGGTTGCTTCTGCGTTGAACAGCAAAAGCACGCCTGGCCCGCAGCGGAAGAACACGTGCCGGCCTTCGGCTTTCAAGATCATGTCCAGCCCCAGCACACCGCCATAGAACCGCTCAGCCTCGTCGAGGTCAGTGACGTAGAGCGCGGATTCGAGGATGGCGGAGGGCTGCATGGCTGAACCTCAGGCGACCGCCATCTGCTGCAGGCTGACCAGCCGGGAAATACCCTTTTTGGCCAGCGCCATCAGCGCGGCGAATTCTTCTTCGGTGAAGGGGGCGCCCTCGGCCGTGCCCTGGATCTCGACGATGCCGCCCTTGCCGGTCATCACGAAATTGGAGTCGGTGCCGGCCGATGAATCCTCGAGATAGTCGAGGTCGAGCACCGGCTGGCCGTCATGGATGCCACAGGAAATGGCGGCGACGTGATCCTTCAGCACCTTGGAAACGCTGACCATCTGGCGCGCTTCCATCCAGCGCAGGCAGTCATGCAGGGCCACCCAGCCGCCGGTAATGGCAGCCGTGCGCGTGCCGCCGTCGGCCTGGATGACGTCGCAGTCGACCGTGATCTGCATTTCGCCCAGCGCCTGCATGTCGACCACGGCGCGCAGCGAGCGGCCGATCAGGCGCTGGATTTCCAGCGTGCGGCCGCCCTGCTTGCCGGAAGAGGCTTCGCGGCGCATGCGGTCGCCGGTGGAACGCGGCAGCATGCCGTATTCGGCCGTCACCCAGCCCTTGCCGGTGTTGCGCATCCAGCCCGGCACCTTTTCCTCAAGGCTTGCGGTGCACAGAACATGGGTGTCGCCGAATTTGACCAGGCACGAGCCTTCCGCATGTTTGGAGACGTTGCGCTCGAAGGAGATGGCGCGCATTTCGTCGAATTGGCGTTTGGAAGGGCGCATACGGTTCTTTCTGTGAAAATTGGTGGAGTCGTCGCGGCTTGTAGCTCCATGCCGTTTCCGGCGCAAAGGAAAACCGGCCATGTTGTGTTCCGGCGCCAGCCATCTATATCTTGATTCCGGAGGTTTGGTGAAACCATGACGAAACCTGTGCTGGATCCGACATTGCAATCGCTCGACATGCGCTCGCGCGATATTTTCCGCCGCATCGTCGATTCTTACCTTTTGGACGGCGAGCCCGTAGGCTCGCGCAGCCTGTCGCGCATGCTGCCCTCGTCGCTGTCGCCGGCTACCGTGCGCAATGTGATGAGCGACCTGGAGCATCTCGGCCTCGTCTATGCGCCGCATATCTCGGCCGGCCGCCTGCCGACGCAGAAGGGCCTGCGCTTTTTCGTCGATGCCTTCATGGAATTGGGCGACCTCTCGGACGAGGAGCGCCGGGTCATCGACGCGCAGGTGAAGGCCGCAGGCAGCGGCGCCACGCTGGAGCAGATGCTGACGGAAGCCAGCCAGATGCTGTCGGGCATGTCGCGCGGGGCAGGACTGGTCCTGGCGACCAAGAACGAAGTGCCGCTGAAGCATATCGAGTTCATCCAGCTCGAGCCGCAGCGCGCGCTGGCAGTGATGGTCTCGCAGAACGGCGACGTCGAGAACCGCGTCGTGGAACTGCCGCCCGGCGTCACCACCTCGCAGCTGCACGAGGCGTCGAACTATCTCAACGCTCATATCGGCGGGCGCACACTGGCCGAGGCGAAGGCCGAGATTGCGCGGCTGAAGGAAGAGACCAAGGCAGCGCTCGACACGCTGTCGCAGGACCTTGTCGAAAAGGGCCTCGCCGTGTGGGGTGGCGGCGGCGTCGAGAGCGGCCTGCCGTCACGGCTCATTGTGCGCGGCCGCGCCAATCTGCTGGAAAACGTGACGGCGCAGGCCGATATCGAATTGCTGCGGCATCTCTTCGAGGATCTCGAGACCAAGGAAGGCATGGTCCAGCTTCTCGATCTTGCCGAAGCAGGCTCCGGCGTACGTATTTTCATCGGCTCGGAAAACAAGCTGTTTTCGCTCTCAGGCTCGTCGCTGGTCGTCGCGCCCTATCGCGACAAGGATGCCCGCGTCGTCGGCGCGCTCGGTGTCATCGGCCCGACACGGCTGAACTACGCCCGCATCGTGCCGATGGTCGATTACACGGCGCAGCTGATCTCGCGCATGCTGCGATAAGCGCACGCGCCAGAGCGAATTCTGAAAAGGTTTTCAGCGCTTTCACCTTCGTGATGCGACAAAATGGCTCAGGCTGTGTATAGTCCGGTCACTGCAGGTCGCGGCCCGTCGAGCGGCATGCTTCGACGGCTCCCTAAACCACCGCGACTTTCAAGCAGCGGAGGTATGAGAATGGCACAATTTCATGTCATGGCAGGCGCCGGCGAGACCTATAATCATGTCGCCGTGCGCAAGATCAGCTTTTCCGACGTCACGGCCTCTCTGAGGCAGGGTGCTGAGGATTTCTGGGAAAAACCGTCTCACTATGTTTTCCTGTGCATAATCTATCCGCTCGTCGGCGTCGTGCTGGCGACCTGGACTTCCGGCAACAATGCCTTGCCGTTGCTGTTTCCGCTGATGTCCGGCTTTGCCCTGCTTGGGCCGATCGCCGCGATAGGACTTTATGAGATAAGCCGCCGCCGCGAACTCGGCATGGATACGTCATGGGTTCATGCCTTCGACGTTCGCCATTCGTCGGCGCTGCCGTCGATCGTCGCCGTCGGCATCTGGCTGTTTGCGCTGTTCATCGCCTGGCTGCTCGTGGCGCAGGCGATCTACGCCATGACCTTCGGTTCCGAGCCGCCGACGTCGATCGGTACCTTCATCAGGGACGTGCTGACGACAGATCGTGGCTGGTCGCTGATCCTGTGGGGCAATCTGGTCGGACTGGTGTTCGCCATTGTCGCGCTCGCCACAACGGTCATTGCCTTCCCGCTGCTGCTCGACCGCGATGTCGGCGTCATTGCGGCGATGGAAGCCTCGGCCCGCGCGCTCATCGTCAATCCGCTGCCCATGCTGTTCTGGGGGCTTCTCGTGGCCGTCGGACTGGTCATCGGCTCGATACCGTTGTTCGCCGGATTGGCTGTCGTCATGCCGATTTTCGGCCACGCGACATGGCATCTCTATCGCAAGGTGGTGGAGCCGAGCGTGACGGCAAGCTCGAAAGCTGCGGAAAAACGGCGCGGCTCCCTCAAGGCAGCAGCAAAGCGAGCGTAGTACCTGCGCGCCATCGGGTGTAGGCTGTGGTTTCGATCACAGGAGGCACCGATGGCACTGGAACAACTCAAGGCGCAGATAAGTCTCCTGCTCGAGCAGATGATCGAACAGCCCGAAGACGCTCATGAAGTGCATGAGCGTCTTCGCGAAAAGCTGAACGAATTGCGTGCCATGGGCATGCCGCTGCCGGCCGATCTCGTCGACCTCGAACGCAAGCTGGACGCCGGCTTTTACGAAGAGGGCAGCTGACCATGATCCCGAAAAGTGGGCACCGGTTTTCGGAAAAGATCATGGTCAAACAGAAAGACTGACCTTTCGTGCCGGTCAACGTGTTCCCTGCAGCACCATGTCGAACTTGACGACATTGGAGTAGATCGGCGTGCCGACATCCATGCCGTAGGGCGAGCGCAGGATTTTTCCCTGCACGCGGAAGGTTATCTTGCGCTTGGTGCGGTCGCTGACGCTGGCATCGAACTGCGCCGGGCGTGTCTTGCCACGCGCCGTCAGCACGCCGTCGATGCGGGCGCTGCTGGCGCCCGTTTGCGTGATGCCGGTGGAACGGAACGAAATCTCGGGAAAGTTTGCGACATCGAACACCGCGTCCGAGCGCAGGAAGTTTTCCACGCGCGCCTCACCGGTGCGCACGCTTGCCGGCAGCAGCGTGAAGCTGACATTCGACCGCCCGATATCCTTGCCGTCGATGCGGAATATGCCGCGAAATTCCCCGAAATCGCCGGCGATGCCGCCGCCGCCGACCTGCGCAACGCTGAAGGCGATGCGAGAGGAGGGAGCGATGCTGTATTTACCCGCAGCCTCGGCCAGCGGGTCGGCATGGGCGGGCAGGCCGGCCAACAGTGCGGCCAGGCCGGCGCTCAGGACTGTGTTGCGTGACGATTTCCAGACATGCGTCGACATTGTCATCTCCCGGCGGCTTTCTGACCTTTGACGGTCCCGCGGTTTGGGCTTTCTGCGCCCGGTTGCAGCATGCGTTTAAGAATGCCGTCGCCGAGCCAGAAATGATGGCGCAGCGCTGCCAGCATGTGGCCTGCGGCGATAGCGGCCGTGCCATAGGCAACCCACCAATGAACGTCCCGCCAGAAATTCTCGGATGCTTCGGATGGCGCGAGCGGCAGATGGGGGACCACGACGAGATTGAATGCGAAGCTTGGAATCTGCAGCGTCGAGGTCGAAACCAGTGCCCAACCGGTCAGCGGCACGGCGAGCATCAGGACGTAGAGCGATGACTGGACGAGCTTCGCGGCCAGCCATTCGGCGCGGCTGAAATAACTTGGCCGCGCTGGTCGCCTGTTGGCGAGCGCCCATAACAGCCGCAGTGCCGCCAGCGCCAGGATGAGGAAGCCGAAAGATTTGTGCCATTGGATCAGCGTGAACTGCAGCGCCATGCTCGCCACCCACTGCGTCGTGAGGCCGAGCAGTATCTGGCCGACAAACAGCGCCGCGATCGTCCAGTGAAACAGGATCGCGATCAGCCCGTAGGCGTTGTCTCTATTGCGAAGCATCGGTGTCTCGGCACGCGGCGGTTACGACAGACAACGTTGCGCGTCTGGATATCTTCCTCCCTGGCCGAATAAATTCATAGGCCGCTGCCGATTTCTGGCCTATTTGCAGCGCTTAATGTCCGTGCGATTATCGCTTTCCGAAAATTGTCGAGTTCGATCCATGACCCTTGCAGGCTTCGTTACCTATGCCGGCGCGCTGGCAATCGCCGCCGCGATCCCTGGACCCGGCGTCACCGCGCTGGTGGCGCGTGCGCTTGGCTCGGGGTTCCGCTCGTCGCTTGCCATGTCGCTGGGGCTGATCTGCGGCGATCTCACCTATCTGACGGCGGTCGTGCTGGGCCTGGCTCTGGTGGCGCAGACCTTCGGCACGGTGTTCCTCGTCATCAAGTGGCTCGGCGTCGCCTACCTCGCATATCTCGCCTGGACCTTCTGGACGAGCGGCATCACGCCGGAAAACATCGAGGCGCGGAAGGGCAAGGGCGGATTGTTCACCAGCTTCCTGGCGGGGCTGACGGTGACGCTCGGCAACCCCAAGACGATGATCTTCTATCTGGCGCTGACGCCGACATTGGTCGATCTGCGCACCATCACAGTGGCCGACTACGGCATTCTGGCGGTGGTGACCGTGCTGGTGCTGCTTGTCGTTCTGGTTCCGTATCTGGCACTGGCCGCGAAAGCGCGCTGGCTCTTGAAGACGCCGCGTGCGCTGCGGGCACTGAACCGCACGGCAGCTGTTTTCATGGCGGGAGCCGCCGCAGCCATCGCCTCCCGCTGAGGGGCGATTTCGCGCCAAATAATTCTCCAATTTCGCGAATCTAGAAAACGTTTTTCTGGTGTTTCGGCTTTTTAAGCACGCCGCCCACTCGGTTTTTTCGGGCGGCGCGCCTATTGTTGCGTCCGAAATTCCAATGTGGGAGCCATATCGATGAACAAGCCCGTCACCAGCGCGCGCGCCCCCGGCCGCGGCCGTGTCTACAACTCGATCACCGAGACGATCGGCGACACGCCGCTGGTGCGCCTTGACAAATTCGCCAAGGAAACCGGCATCGTCGCCAACCTCATCGCCAAGCTCGAATTCTTCAACCCGATCGCCAGCGTCAAGGACCGCATCGGCGTTGCCATGATCGAGGCGCTGGAAGCTGCCGGCAAGATCACGCCCGGCAAGACCACGCTGATCGAGCCGACCTCCGGCAATACCGGCATTGCGCTGGCCTTCGCCGCCGCCGCCAAGGGCTACAAGCTGATCCTGACCATGCCCGAAACCATGTCGCTCGAGCGCCGCAAGATGCTGGCGCTGCTGGGTGCCGAACTGGTGCTGACCGAGGGGCCGAAAGGCATGAAGGGCGCCATCGCCAAGGCTGATGAACTGGCCGCCACGCTGCCTGACGCGATCATTCCGCAGCAGTTCGAAAACCCGGCCAATCCCGAAATCCACCGCCAGACCACCGCCGAAGAAATCTGGAACGACACCCATGGCGAGGTCGATATCCTCGTTTCCGGCATCGGCACCGGCGGCACCATCACCGGCGTCGGCCAGGTGCTGAAGAAGCGCAAGCCGGGCGTGCAGGTCATTGCCGTCGAGCCGGAAGCCTCGCCCGTTCTGTCGGGCGGCCAGCCCGGCCCGCACAAGATCCAGGGCATCGGTGCCGGATTTGCGCCAAAGATCCTCGACACCACGATCTATGACGAGATCGTGCAGGTCTCCAACGACGATTCCATCGCCAATGCCCGCCTCGTTGCCCGCCTCGAAGGCGTGCCGGTCGGCATCTCGTCGGGAGCAGCCCTTCAGGCGGCAATCGTCGTCGGCTCGCGTCCGGAAAATGCCGGCAAGAATCTTGTCGTCATCATCCCGTCCTTCGCCGAGCGGTATCTGTCGACCATTCTCTTCGAAGGCCTCGGCGGCTGAAAATTCAGGTGAGGCCGGCCTGCAAATGATGATTGTCTGCGCTTCCGGTGCCCATGGACAGAATGTCCACTCCGCTCCGGTTCTCGAAAATCACCATTTTCGGCTCGGCCTGACCTGAATTCCGAACCGTCTCGATTATTCTTACTTCCGGCGAAAAAATTGCGTGGCGGACGCGCGGACCGGTTGAGAATTTGCCGGTTTGTCTGTCATATCCCTGCCGACCGGCGCTGTGCCGGTTGGCGGAGGCACCATGTACACACTCTATACGCGCCCCGGCAGCGGCGGCTTCGTGGTCGAGGCAGCGCTCGAACTGGCGGCTGCACCCTTCGAGCGGGTCAACGTCATCAAGTCTGCGCGACCTGATCCCCGTTTTCTGGAAATCAGTCCGCTCGGCCAGGTCCCGGTCCTGGCCTTGCCGGAGGGGCAGACGATGACGGAATCGGCGGCAATGTGCATTCTGCTGGCAGAGCGCCATGCCGACGCCGCTCTTGCGCCGGCGGCAGGCTCACCCGCAAGGGCCGACTTCCTGCGCTGGATGGCTTTCCTGTCCTCGGTCATGTATCCGGCGATCCTGCGCTACTACTATGCGCCGCGCTACACGGCTGATGCCGATGGCGCCGACGTCGTCAAGGAAGCGGCGGTCGCTGAATTCGAGCGCGGCCTCTCGATCATGGATGAGTGGCTCGAAGGGCGCGACTGGCTGGCCGGCGACGATTTCTCCACGGCCGATATCTATCTGCTGATGCTGGCTCACTGGCATCCGCAATGGACTGACACTCACATTATCTGGCCGAATATCGAGCGGCTCTGCGACGCGCTGCGGCAGCACCCGGTGATCCTGAAGCTGAACGTCACGCACGAGCTTTGGTGAATACGCTTGCCGGCGAATGTCGGCCTGCTCAGTCGATAATCCGCTTTCTGAGCTCGCCGGATGGTATCTCGCAACTGTCCTTGCGACCGAACAGGGCATAGCGGTTTTGCGCGATCAGCCGGTAGAGGCGGTCGCGTAGCGGAAGCGGCAGGATTCTCAAGACGCGCGCCGCCCGCCACGGCCAGCCTAGTGCATCCGCCGTGGCGATCAGGCTGTCGAGCCGCTGATAGGCGGTGCCGTCGATGATGACGAGATTGGTCTCGTAGAAATCCGTGCGCAGCCCGTACTTCTCGTAAAGCGCCTGGCCGAGGGGCGATTGCGCGGTGGCGAAGCGAAAGCGCTTTTGCTGGTCGAGCCGCACCACCATGCGCGCGAAGCCCGAGCACAGCACGCATACGCCGTCGAAGACGATCAGCGGTTGCCGCGCATCGTAAGTACGGTTGGGAGAAGGCGTGTCGCTGTCGGCGTGGCTGATATCAGTCTCGTGTCGCATCAGTCCCAAGCTATGCAGCCTGCGGCCCGTTGCAAGCCGTCACCGTATCGCGCAACGGGAATGTGATCGGCTTCAGTTCCGCAGCCGCGCACGGCGTTCCTGCAGGAATTTGCGGATCGCCGGGTCGGTCTCGAGGCCGATCGCCATGCCATAGGCCTCATGCGCCTCGGATGGCTTTTGCGCCAGGGTCAACAGTTCGGCGCGCGCGGCCCAGTAAGGTTGATAGGTCAGCAGCCGCTTGTCGTCGACAAGCGCCTCCAGCAACTTCAGGCCGGTGGCTGTGTCGCCCGCATGTGCCAGCGCGACCGCGTGGTTGATGGATACGACCGGCGACTGCGTCATGCGGGATAAAGCCTCATAAAACCGCGCTATCGCCTGCCAGTCTGTTTCGCCGGTCAGGCGTCGTGCCGCATGTGCCGACTGCACCGCCGCCTCCAACTGGTAGCGCCCGATCTTGCCCATGGTGCCGGCTCGGCGCAGCAGCGCTTCGGCCTCATCGATCAGCCCGCTATCCCACAGCTTGGTGTCCTGCTCGGCCAAAGGCACATAGTCGCCACTGCCGTCCCGCCGGGCCACCCGTCGCGCCTCGGCGAACAGCATCAGCGCCAGCAGCCCCAGCGTCTCCGGCTCATCCGGCATCAGCGATGCCGTCAGCCGGCCGAGCCAGATGCCTTCGGTTGCAAGGTTCCTGCGCCGGCTTTCGGTTCCGGCCGGGTCTGTCCAGCCCTCGGCGAAGGCGGCGTAGATCGCTTCCAGCACCGCGTCGAGCCGCTCGTCGAGCGCGTCGCGCTCGGGAATGCGGAAGGGAATGCCAGCCTCACGAATGCGGTTCTTGGCGCGCACCAGCCGCTGCCCCATCGTCGCCGGCGAGACGAGGAAGGCCGAGGCGATGGCGGCGGCGTCGAAGCCGAGGATCGTCTGCAGGATAAGCGGCGCGCGGATGCTCTGTTCGATCGCCGGATGGGCGCAGGCAAACATCAGCCGCAGCCGCTCGTCGGGCAGGTCGTCTTCCATGGATGAGGCCTCGATTTCCGCGGCGATCAGTTGCAGATGCGCGGCACCCTCGGCACTGGTCCTGCGCCGACGGATCACATCTACGGTGCGCCGCCGCGCCACCACCACAAGCCAGCCTTCCGGATTGGCCGGCACGCCGCTTGCCGGCCATTGTTCGAGTGCTGCCGCAAAGGCATCGGCGAGCGCATCCTCCGCACTCGCGACATCGCCGCTGCGCGAGGCCAGAATGGCGACAAGCTTGCCGTAGCTGCGGCGCGCGGCTGCCTCTGCCGCCGCGCGTCCATCGGTTTCGGTTGCCGGCTGCTTCACTGCGCGACCGATGTCGCTTCCCATATCGGCCGAACCTCGATGGTGCCGTGGTTCGCACCAGGACAGCGCGCAGCCCAGGCGATTGCGGAATCGAGGTCTTCCGCCTCGATGATGTAGTAACCGCCGATCTGCTCGCGTGTTTCGGCATAAGGGCCGTCGAGCACACTCGTTTTGCCGTCGGCAATGCGCACCTGCGTGGTCGTTGCGCTCGGCGTCAGGCGGTCGCCGGAGAGATAGACGCCGGCTTTCTTCAGCGCTTCATTGTAGGCGCCATAGGCGGCGAGCATTTCATAGCCCTTGTCTGCCGGGGTCTTCGGCATCTTGCTTTCGTCGAGATGGATGAAAAGCATGTAGCGCATGGTGATCTCCTCTTGTTACCAAGGCCGCGTCGTTGCGTGCCGAACCAATGTCGCGCGGCACAGCGCGATTTCGACAGGCGTCGGAAAAATCTTCGGCTTGGATATGAAGTTACGCAAGAGCCGGTTTTTCGCGGGGATCAGTCCTGATCCGGCTCGGGCACTTTGAGGATGACGGTGTTGTCCGGTCCGGCAGGCCGCCCGTCGTTGACACGCACATCCAGCCGCACCGGCAGGCCGGTGTCCCGCTCGACAAGCTTGGAATGTTCTTCACCGGGCGCGAACAGATGCTGCTCGCCCCATTGCCTCAGCGCCACCATCACCGGGAAGAGGTCGCGTCCCATCGCGGTCAGGCGGTATTCCTGATGCGCACCGCCATCGGCCGCCGGAACCGCCTCAAGGATGCCGCGCGCGATCAGCGTGCGCAGCCGTTCGGAGAGAATGTTCTTGGCAATGCCGAGGCTTTTCTGGAATTCGCCGAAACGCGTCAGCCCGTCAAACGCGTCGCGCACGATCAGCAGCGACCACCAATCGCCGATCACATCCAGCGATCTCGCGCTCGGGCAGTAATCTCCCTTCAGGCTTCTTCGCTTGACCATGCCGCCTCCAATTTCGGTTGCATTATAAAACCTTGTTTGCTATCGATCAAATGGTTTCATAATAAAACCTATTCCATATCGGAGCTTACAATGCGATCGACAAACGAGGTGGCGTCCGCCGGCGCCGCGAGCGCTGGCGCGTGTCTTCAGGCAAGCGAACTCGACAAGGGCAACGAGCGGCTCTCCTCCGGCCTCTCGCGCCCTGTCGTGCTGCTGTTTGCCGTGGCGAGCGGATTAGCCGTCGCCAATGCCTACTTTGCCCATCCGCTGCTCGACGTGATGGCCGACGATCTCGGCATCGCCCGCGCCACCGCCGGGCTGATCGTCGGCTTTACGCAGCTCGGCTACGGGCTGGGCCTCGTCCTGCTGGTGCCGCTTGGCGATCTCGTCGACCGGCGCAAGCTGGTGGTCGGCCAGTCGCTTCTCTCGGTTTTGGCGCTCGTCTCGGTCGGTTTCTCGACGACGGGCGCCATGCTGCTGGGCTCCATGGCCGCGATGGGCTTGATGGCTGTCGTCACGCAGGCGCTTGTCGCCTATGCCGCAAGCCTGGCGCGACCGGCCGAGCGCGGGCAGGTGGTTGGCGTCGTCACCAGCGGCATCGTGCTCGGCATTCTGCTTGCGCGCACCGTGGCGGGCACGCTCACCGATCTCTCGGGCTGGCGCACGGTCTATTTCGTTTCCGCAGTGCTGACGCTGATCATCGCCGCACTGCTCTACAAGGTGCTGCCGGCGCAGGAGCCGCAGAACAAGCGCATGTCATATCCGCGCCTGATCGGCTCGCTCTTCACGCTATTCGCTGAGGAGCCTGTGCTTCGCATTCGGGCGATCATCGCCATGCTGATCTTTGCCGATATCACGACGCTGCTGACGCCCTTGGTGTTGCCGCTGAGTGCGCCGCCCTTCTCACTGTCTCACACGGCCATCGGCCTTTTCGGATTGGCAGGTGCCGCAGGTGCGCTCGGTGCGGCGCGAGCAGGGCGCTGGACCGATCGTGGCTTCGGCCAGCGCACGACTGGCATTGCGCTGGCGCTGATGCTTGTCGCGTGGTTGCCGATCGCGCTGCTGCCGCATTCGATCCTGTGGCTGATCGCCGGCGTTCTGATCATCGATTTCGGATTGCAGGCCGTGCACGTCACCAACCAGGGCATGATCTACCGCGTCCGGCCCGAAGCGCAGAGCCGGCTGACCGCGGCCTATATGGTGTTCTATTCGATCGGCAGCGCTCTTGGTTCCTCACTGTCGACGATGATCTACGCCTACGCCGGGTGGACCGGCGTCTGCTTGCTCGGGGCCGGCATCAGCGCCCTGGCGATCGCCTTCTGGGCCGCGACGCTGCGTGCGACGCCCGCAACCGCCACGCAGGCGATAGGGATCAACTGACGTTATGCGGGAGAGTTGCCAGGGCCCTTTCTAAACCCTTCGTCGCACAAGCGACGATTGCGGGTTGGCATTTCCGGTTCGCTCTCTAAACTCGCACCGGTTGTGCCGGGTGGAGCGGTGGCGCGGCAAGGAAACACGAGGGAGGAAATTGCATGCTTAATCTGAAAACGAAGATTCTGGCAGCCGGCGCCGTCGCGCTGTCTTTGGGCCTGGGCAGTGTCTCGGCCAGGGCGGCCGAATTCATCAACGTGCTGACAGGCGGCACTTCGGGTGTCTACTACCCGCTTGGCGTGGCGCTGTCGGAAATCTACGGCAAGGGCATCGAGGGTGCGCGCACGCAGGTGCAGGCAACCAAGGCCTCGGTCGAAAACCTCAATCTGCTTCAGCAGGGCAAGGGCGAGATCGGCTTTTCACTGGGCGATTCCGTGAAGCTTGCTGTCGAGGGCCACAAGGAAGCCGGCTTCCCCGGCAAGCTCGACAAATTGCGCGGCATCGCCGCCATCTACCCGAACTACATCCAGATCGTCGCCAGTGCCGATTCCGGCATCAAGACCCTGGCCGACCTGAAGGGCAAGAGCCTGTCGGTCGGCGCGCCGGCCTCCGGCACCGAGCTCAATGCCCGCGCGATCTTCGAGGCTGCGGGCCTCAAATATGAGGACCTCGGCAAGGTCGAATATCTGCCCTTCGCCGAGTCGGTCGAACTCATCAAGAACCGCCAGCTCGACGCCACGCTGCAATCCGCGGGCCTCGGCGTCGCCTCGATCCGCGATCTCGCGACCTCGCTGAAAATCAACGTCGTGGCGGTGCCGAAGGCCGACGTCGAAAAGATCGGCACGCCCTATCTCTCGGTCATCATTCCGGCCGGCACCTATGACGGCCAGGACGCCGATGTCGAAACGGCAGCCGTCGGCAATTTCCTCATCACCCATGACGGCGTCTCCGACGAGACTGCCTACCAGATGACCAAGCTGCTGTTCGACAATCTCGACAAGCTGACGGCAGCCCACGCCGCTGCCAAGGCGATCGACCCCGCCAAGGCGCTGGACGGCATGCCGGTGCCGCTGCATCCGGGCGCGGAACGTTACTACAAGGAAAAGGGGCTGTTGAAGTAGTTCGCGACTTTCCCTCCCCCTTGAGGGGAGGGTGGCCCGTAGGGCCGGGTGGGGTCGTTGCGGCAGTGCTCCACATCCCTTTGCGCTGGCGAGCTGCCGCGCTGACCCCACCCGCCTCTCGGAGCCTGTCCTCGGGCTTGCCTTCGGCAAGACCCGGGGGCTCGGCACCCTCCCCTCAAGGGGGAGGGATAGATGCGTCGCCGTCCCGCTCATGAAAGTCCTCGCAATGACTGAAACGCAGCACCAAACCCCCACCGTCATTTCCCCCCACGTCGAGGAGCCGATCGAAGGCCTGCCGCCCGGCTTCGGCGAGGGCATCGCCGGAAAAATCGCCTTCTGGATCGCGGTGGCGTTTTCGGCCTTCCAGCTCTACACCGCCGCCTATGGCGCGCTGCCGAGCCAGGTGGTGCGGGCCATGCATGTCGGCTTCCTGCTGCTGCTCGGCTTCGCGCTCATCGCCAATCTGCGCGCCAAGACGACCGCGGGAAAAGCCTGGTTCTGGCTGCTCGGCATCGTCGGCTTCCTCACCGGCATCTACAACTGGGTCGAATATGTTCCGCTGATCCAGCGTAGCGGCTTCCTCACCCATGTCGATCTCTTCGTCGGCGTAGTGCTGATCGCGCTGGTCTTCGAGGGTGCTCGCCGCCTGATGGGCCTGCCGCTCACCATCATAGCCGGGCTGTTCCTCGCCTACTGTTTCTTCGGCAATTATTTGCCGGATCCTTTCGTGCATCGCGGCTACAGTTTCGACCAGATCATCGAAAACTTCGCCTATGGCACAGAGGGCATCTACGGCACGCCGATCTATGTTTCGGCCGCCTATATCTTCATCTTCGTGGTCTTCGCCGCCTTCCTCGAACGTGCCGGCATGATCGCGCTGTTCAACGATTTCGCGCTCGGCCTCGTCGGCAGCTGGCGCGGCGGGCCGGCGCAGGTCTGCATCCTGTCGTCGGCGCTGATGGGCACGATCTCGGGCTCGGGCGTCGCCAATGTCGTCGCCAGCGGCCAGTTCACCATCCCGCTGATGAAGCGCTTCGGCTTCCGTTCGGCTTTTGCCGGCGGCGTCGAGGCAACGTCGTCCATGGGCGGGCAGATCATGCCGCCGGTCATGGGCGCGGTCGCGTTCATCATGGCCGAGACGCTGAACGTGCCCTATGCGGCGATCGTGAAAGCCGCGATCATCCCTGCGCTCCTCTATTTCGGCGCCTGTTTCTGGCAGGTTCATCTCGAAGCCGGCAAGGCCAATCTGCGCGGCATGGACAAGGCGACGCTGCCCAACCCATGGAGCGCGGTGAAGCAGCATTGGCCGCTGGTGCTGCCGCTGGCGGCTCTCGTCTACCTGCTCTTTGCCGGCTACACGCCGATCTTCGCCGGCACGATGGGCCTGGCGCTGACGGTCGTCCTGATCCTTGGCACGCCGCTGGCAGCACTCATCGGCCCCTTCGCCTTCCGCGTCGTCTTCTGGATCGCGCTCGGGCTGGCGGCAGCCGCCTTCATGAAGTTCGGCGTCAACATCCTGGCCTTGGTCATCGGCGCGCTGGTGATCGCCTGCGCGCTGTTCAAGGGCGGCCGCGAGACGCTGGTCATTTGCGTCGACTCGCTGGCCGAAGGCGCCAAGAACGCGCTGCCGGTCGGCATCGCCTGCGCCATCGTCGGCATCGTCATCGGCACGCTGACGCTGACCGGCATCGCTTCGACCTTCATCGGCTGGATCATCTCGATCGGCGAGAACAACCTGTTCCTGTCGCTGGTGCTGACCATGCTCACCTGTCTCGTGCTCGGCATGGGCATCCCGACGATACCGAACTACATCATCACCTCGTCGCTGGCCGGCCCGGCGCTGCTGGAACTCGGCGTGCCGCTCATCGTCAGCCACATGTTCGTCTTCTATTTCGGTATCATGGCCGACCTGACGCCGCCGGTGGCGCTGGCAGCCTTCGCCGCGGCACCCATGGCCAAGGAGTCCGGCCTCAAGATCGGTATCCAGGCAACGAAGCTTGCGATCGCCGGTTTCGTCGTGCCCTTCATGGCAGTCTACACGCCGGCGCTGATGCTGCAGGATGCCGGGCCGATGGCGGCTGCCTACGGCTATCCCGTCGAGGTCGTCTACATCGTCTTCAAGGCCTGCCTGGGCATCGTCCTTTGGGGTGCTGCCGTGGTCGGCTTCCTGGTCGTGCGCATGGCTATCTGGGAGCGCGTGGTTGCGTTCGCGGCCGGTGTCCTGCTGGTCGTCGCACTGCCGCTGACCGACGAGGCCGGCTTCGCGCTCGCTGCCATATGGATCGGCTGGCACTGGTGGCGCGCACGCACGGCGGGTGATGCGCCGGCGCCGGCATGAGCCTCTGCATCCTCGCCGCCGGCAAGGTCACGGTGATGGCGGCGACCGCCTTCACGCTGTCCTGGACCCATTCGGTGCAGAAGACGCGCTGGGAAGAGGCCTGGCGGGTGACGCCTGCCGGCCTCGAGATTGTTCAGGCGCGCATCAAGGGCTCGGGCGCCGGCATGGAGCCGCCCGAGGATGCCGTGCTGAAGGATGGCTGGTGGGTCTATGCGCCGAAGCTGCCGACGCGGCCGGAGCTTGTGCTGGCCGCGTCAGGCGCGACGGGCGAGGGCTGGTCGCTTTGCGCGAAAAGCCAATGCACCGTTATCGGCGCTGCCGCAGGCGCGCCGGTCACGATCAAACCGTGTGAGGAATCCGCTCAATGAAAGGCAGCGCGGCGGGCGCAGGCGGGACCGGGTCCGCGCATGTAATGACGCTCCGGGCGGTAGGTCGGCGCGACGAATTCGCGGAGCGCTACTGCGTAGTTGGTGATGCGGTGCCAGAGTGCCATTTTCTTAAGTCCCAAGTCCCTCGGATGTCCCTTCCGAATATGGACGCGATTGTTAGGCTATTGTCGTGAATAGACGGTGAATGCGCTGTTAACTTCTTCACAAAACCGGCCCCGATCATGGCCGAAAAGCGTTGGTTTGGCGGTGTTTTGCTGGCGATCGTCGTGATTCCACCGACTGTGCCTTTTGCGCCACATATTTTGCGTTGAATCGGCAGCTCGCGCAAAAACTGACCTGCATCGATGCGGGACCAAGTTTTTCCGTTTCGATGAAGATTTGAAGGAACCGTGCCCGCATCGGCACGTTGGCTAATGGACCGGGGAGACCTGGCCGATGGAGCACCGGTTCGACCGGCCTCCCTCGAGCATCCGTGCTCAAAAACTTCCCACATCAACGTGAAACAGGAAGGGCCGAAACCATGGGCTTTTTTTCGAAAGACATCAAAACACTCGACGATCTTTTCGTGCACACGCTGCAGGACATCTACTATGCCGAAAAGCAGATCGAGAAGGCATTGCCGAAGATGATCGACAAGGCAACGAACGCCGACCTCAAGGTTGGCTTCCAGAAGCATCTTCAGGAAACCAAGGGCCATATCGAACGCGTCGAGCAGGTGTTCGAGATGCACGGGGTCACGGCCAAGGGCGTCAATTGCCCGGCCATTGACGGCATTCTGGAAGAGGCCGACGAGGTCAGCGGCGACATCGACGACAAGCAGGTTCTGGATGCCGCGCTTATCGCGTCCGCTCAGGCTGTCGAGCATTACGAGATCACGCGCTACGGCACCTTGGCCGCCTGGGCCAAGCAGCTTGGCCGCGACGACTGCGCCGCCGTGCTTGTGAAGAACCTCAAGGAGGAGGAAGCGACCGACAAGAAGCTGACGACGCTTGCCGAGGGTAACATCAACCTGCAGGCCGCCGAGTAGCGCTCGGTGAGCGGTTCATCGGTTTATGCGATTGGCGGCAGTTAAGAACAGTCGTCATCCCGGGCGGAGCATGAGCGCAGCGAATGCAGAGACCCGGGACCCATTCCGGAACAACGAATCTCACGGAATGGGTCCCGGATAGCCTTCGCTTCGCTACGGCTTCCGGGATGACGCCGCGCTTTTTTCCTAACCGAGAGCTTTTGCCTAACTGAGAAAAGCCTTCTCGAATTCCTTTTTGCCGGCAGGCGAAAATACGACCGCACGGCTTTCGGCGTCGCGGCGCGCCCATTTCTCAGTGAGGATCTTGTCGAAGATCGCGGCACCCAGCGTGCCGGCCAGATGCGAGCGCCGTACGCTCCAGTCGAGGCAGGCGCGGCAGACCTGCCGGCGGGATTTCTTCAGCGTTTCCGGCTCGATGCCGACCGCCTGGAAATAACCGGTGCCGGCCTTTCCCATCGTGATCTTGTCGCCGTCGCGTAGAAGAATCTTGCGCGCCAGAAAGCCGTCGAGCATCGCCACGGCGTGGTCGCCCGCGAGATGGTCGTAGCAGATGCGCGCTTCCCGCATCGTCGCGTCGCGCGGGCCGGGGCGTACGCGCTGCGGCCCGGACGTGGCGGCCACGCCCATGATCGATTCCAGCATGCTGGCCACCTGCGTGCTGGCAAGGCCGTAATAGCGGTGGCGCCCCTGTGCCGCGAGCGACAGCAGCCCGCCCTCCATCAGCTTCGACAGATGCGAACTCGCCGTCTGCACGGTGACGCCGGCTTCCAGCGCCAGTTCGCTGGCCGTCAGCGCGCCGCCACCCATCAGTGCCGTCAGCATGTTGGCGCGCGCCGGGTCGCCTACCAGGCTGGCAATGCGCGCTATGTCGGGGCCGTTCTTCATAGTTCGATGCTAGTCGAAGCATTCGTGTGCTGCAAGCTGTATTCTCTGTTGCATGACGATGGAGAAAAACATGACCGATACCGCCCTTCGAGACGCTGCGAATTTGGGGCAACCCGAGAGGCCCGGCTCTGCCTTCGCACCATTCCTCCGGTTCTGTCGCTGCATCGTTTCCCGCTACGAGCGCTGGCTGCAGCGCCAGGATCTTGCCGAACTTGACGATCACCTGCTGCGCGATATCGGCATCTCGCCGCACGACGTGGCGCGCGAATGCGCCAAGCCGTTCTGGCGGCGCTGAGCATGACAGATCGACCAGCCGGATGTTTCGATGAAGATCGAACCATTCCCCTCCCGCAATCATGAGGAAAGAAAAATGACCATCACCTGTTTCATCCGCTATGAGATCGATCCGTTCGGCAAGGCCGACTTTGAGGAATATGCGCGCAATTGGGGCCAGGCGATCCCGCGCTGCGGTGCCGATCTCATCGGCTATTTCGCCCCGCATGAAGGCTCGGCAACGACCGCCTACGGCGTCTACAACATCGAAAACCTCGCCGCCTACGAAGCCTACCGCGCCAGGTTGACTGCCGACCCGCTCGGGAGAGAAAATTACGCTTTCGCCAAGGAGAAAAAATTCATCCGCCGCGAGGACCGCATCTTCCTGAAACTGGCCTCGGGGCCGCACGCCGCAAAGGTCTTGCCATGATCGCAGTCATCTTCGAAGTCACGCCCGCCGAAGGCAAGCGCGACGCCTATCTCGGCATCGCCGGCAATTTGAAGCCGCTGCTCGAGAGCATGGACGGCTTCATCTCGGTCGAGCGGTTCCAGAGCCTGACCAATCCCGACCGGATGCTGTCGCTGTCGTTCTGGCGCGATGAGGAGGCGGTCAAGGCGTGGCGCAACACCGAGGAACACCGGCAGGCGCAGAAGGCCGGACGCGGCGGCATCTTCGAAGGCTACCGCCTGCGCATCGCCCATGTCGTGCGCGATTATGGGCTTGATGAAAGGGCGGAAGCGCCGGCGGATAGTCTGGTGGTGAATGGCTAAGCATTCCCGATCAGCACACCCGCCGCCAGCACCAGCGCGCCGCCGAGCACCACTTGCAGCGTGGCGCGCAGCCAGGGCGTTTCCATGAAGCGGTTCTGGATGAAGACGATGGCCCAGAGCTCGATGAAGACCACGATCGCGGCGATGGTCGTTGCCGTCCAGAAGTCTGCAATCAGATAGGGCAGGGCATGTCCAAGCCCGCCGATCGCCGTCATGATGCCGGAAGCCAGTCCGCGGATGACCGGCGAGCCCCGACCGGAAATCTTGCCGTCGTCATGGGCGGCCTCGGTAAAGCCCATGGAAATGCCGGCACCCACGGAAGCCGACAGGCCGACCAGAAACGTCTGCCATGTGTCGCCCGTGGCAAAGGCTGCGGCGAAGATCGGCGCCAGCGTCGACACCGAACCGTCCATCAGGCCCGCCAGTCCCGGCTGCACCATGGTCAGGATGAATTGCCGCCGCTCGGTCGCGGCTTCCTGCGATTTCACGTCGTCGGTCAGGTGTTTCTGGCCGAGCCGAACGGCCAGCGACTCGTGCACTTTTTCGGCCGCCGCCAGATCGCCGAGCAGCTTGCGCGTCGAGGCGTCGGAGGTGCGCTTTATCGCCTCGATATAGAAGCGGTAGGCCTGGTCCTCCATCTGCTCGGCCATGGCGCGCACCTTGTCGAGGCCGAGCGGGCGCACGAGCCAGTCGGGCCTGCGTTCATACCAGCCGCGCACATGCTCGCGCCGGATCAGCGGAATGCGCTCGCCGAAGCGTTTGCGGTGGAGTTCGATCAGCACGGCGCGGTGGCCGTCTTCTTCCTCCGCCATTTCCTCGAACACCTTGGACGAGTCTGGATATTGCTCCGAGAGGCCGTCGGCATAGGCGCGGTAGATGCGCGCATCGTCTTCTTCCGACGAGATTGCAAGCGCCAGGATTTCCTGTTCCGACAGGGATTCGAAGGGGCGGCGGTCGAAACCGAAAACGCGGGAAAGCATGAGTGCAAATACCTAGTTTAGAATAGTTCTAAACTAGGATCATGTCCCGCCGCGGTCAATGGCCGGGGCAGGGTGGACCGCCGCGACAAAAAAGCAGGCGCCGGTCTTTTTATAGCCATACCTTCACCTATATAGGCTAAGCTATACTCATAAGAAGGAAGTCGCGATGTCGGCCAAGAAGCAGCCCCTCGATCCCAAGCCCGTGCTCGAACTCATCGCCAGCATCGAGTCCGATCTCGAACGCCTCAAGGGCATGCTCCAGCCGCCGGCACAGAAATTCGACCCCGCTGACCCGCGCAACAAGACCTGCGATGGCAAGCTGACCGCCGACGGCGTCGAGTGCTGCTATCGCCTGTTCGACGAGGGCAAGAGCCGCTATTCGGTGGCCCAGGCGATGAAGATTTCCTTCGCCGCCGCAACCCATCGCCTCAACGCCTGGCGCAAGGCCGGCGGCGACAAGCGCAAGAGCGTGCTGCTGGGGTAAGGAGAAAAGCCCTCAATCCAGCGTCCGCCGGAAGCGGAACAGCGCCAGCCCTGCAAACAGGAACACGAACAGCACCAGTGCGCTGACCTCTCCCGCAATCGCCTGGAAGTCGGCACCCTTCAGCATCACCGCCCGCACGATGCGCAGGAAATGCGTCAGCGGAAAAATCTCACCCAGAACCTGCGCCCAGTCCGGCATGCCGCGATAGGGAAACATGAAGCCCGACAGCAGCAGCGACGGCAGGAAGAAAAAGAAGGTGAGCTGCATCGCCTGCATCTGCGTGCGCGCCATGGTCGAGATGGTGTAGCCGAGCAGCACCAGCGACAGCACGAACACCAGCACGGCCGACAAGAGCAGCGAAAGTGAGCCGACGAAGGGGATAGCAAACAGCAGCTTGGCTGCCACCAGCACCACCGCCACCTGCACCGCGCCGACCACGAGGAAGGGCAGCACCTTGCCCAGCATGATCTCGGCCGGGCTCGCTGGCATGGCCAGCAGGTTTTCCATCGTGCCGCGCTCGGTCTCGCGCGTCAGCGCCATGGAGGTCATCATCACCATGGTCATCTGCAGGATGACACCGAGCAGGCCGGGCACGATGTTGTATTGCGAGATGCCTTCGGGGTTGTAGCGTTTGTGCACGACCACCTGAAGCTGGGTCTTGGCGGTCTCGGCGGCTTCGGCCTGCATGCCCTGTTCGCGCAGCAGCGCCTGGCTTGCCACAGTGCTCAGCGTCGAGACCGCGCCGCTCGCCGCCGAAGGATCTGTCGCATCAGCCTCGATCAGGATCTGCGGGCTGTCGCGCCGCTCGACGCGCCGTGCAAAATCCGAGGGAATGGTGACGACGAAGGAAACGGCGCCCTTGGCCATCAGTTCTTCGGCCTCCGCCGCACTCTGCGCCACATAGTCGAAACGGTAGTAGTCGGTCATCTGCAGCGCCGACACCATGGCGCGGGTGTATTGGTCGTTGCTGGTGGCGACGAGGGCCGCCGGCAGGCTTTTCGGATCGCTGTTGATGGCGAAACCGAACAGTACCAGTTGCATCAGCGGCACGCCCAGCATCATGGCGAAGGTGATGCGGTCGCGGCGCATCTGGATGAATTCCTTCATCAAAAGCGCGCCGAGGCGGGCGAAGGAAAACATAGCGTTCATGCCATGTTGTCCTTCGACCCAGCCATGAACTGGATGAACACGTCCTCCAGGCTGGTTTCGCCCGGCTCAACCTTCGTGTCCTTGCGCGCCTTGATCTCCTTCAGTGCCGCTTCGAGCAGCTTGCGGTCGGAGCCGACGACATGCAGCGTCGTGCCGAAGGGCGCGACCTGCTCGACGCCGGGCTTGCCTTCGAGTGCTGCCGCGACCTCGTTCAGTCTCGGCCCGCTGACCACGAAGGTGCTCAGCCCGGCATTAGCGATCACCTCGTCGACCGTGCCGGTGGCGAGCAGCTTGCCGTAGGAAATGTAGCTGATGCGATGGCAGCGCTCGGCCTCGTCCATGTAGTGGGTCGAGACCAGAACGGTCAGCCCGTCTCGCGCCAGCCGGTGGATCTCGTCCCAGAATTCGCGCCGCGCCTTGGGGTCGACGCCGGCGGTCGGCTCGTCGAGCAGCAGCAGCTTCGGCTTGTGCATGATGCAGGCGGCGAGCGCCAGCCGCTGCTTCCAGCCGCCAGAGAGCGTGCCGGCCAGCTGGTCGCGCCGTGAGGTCAGTCCCAGCTCTTCCAGCGTTCGGCCGACATGCTCCTCCACCGGCCGCAGCTGGTAGAGCCTTGCGACGAATTCGAGGTTTTCGCCGATGGTCAGGTCTTCATAGAACGAGAATTTCTGGGTCATGTAGCCGACCTCGCGCTTGATCTTCAGGCTGTCGGTCAGAAGATCGTAGCCGAGCACCTGGCCGTCGCCTTCGTCGGGCGTCAGCAGCCCGCACATGATGCGGATCGTCGTCGTCTTGCCCGAGCCGTTCGGCCCGAGAAAGCCGACGATCTCGCCCTCGGCCACGCTCATCGTCACATGATCGACGACGGTTTTCGTGCCGAAGCGCTTGACCAGGTTGTGGACTTCGATGGCGTTCATTGTGCATCGCCTTCGGCGATGCAGTGAATAGTGAGTAGTGAATAGCGAGTAGAGGAAACTATCTTTGACATGGCCGCGCTCAATCCGGATTTAACTACTCACTACTCACTACTCACTACTCACTACTCCCCTAAAATCACATCCACGATCTGCCCCGGCTGCAACGGCGTCGCATCGCCTTCCGGCCGTGCTTCGATGAGGTAGACCAGCTTCTGGCGCGTCTCTAGCGAGTAGATGACCGGCGGCGTGAACTCGGGGTCGGGCGAGACGTAGCTCACCTTCGCCTTCAAATCCGGGCGGCAGCCGTCGCAGCGCACCGACAGTTCCGTGCCGATCTTGACCGACGAGAACTGCGCTTCCGGCACATAGACCTTCAGCTTCACCGCTCCGTCCGGCAGCATGGAAATCACTGGCGCGGACGGTCCGGCGACGTCGCCGGGATTGCGGATGACGTCGCTGACGCGGCCCGGCGCAGGCGCTTCGATGGTCCGCTTGGAAAGCTGCCAGCGCGCCTGCTCGAGTTTGGCTTGCGCGACCTTCACCGCGTTCTCCGCGGCCTTGATCGTCTCGGGTCGTGCCGGCAGGCGCCCGACTGCAAGATTGGCCGTGCTCTGTCCGATCGCTGCTGCCGCGACCTCCATTTTCGTAGTCGCATCGTCCAGCTGCGCCTGCGTGGCGACGCCCCGCTTTGTCAGGTCTTGCGTGCGGCTCAATGTGCGCTGGGCGTCGTCGGCCTGCGCCTTGGCCGATTGCACTGAAGCTTCCAGCACGGCGATTTCCTCGGGCCGCTTGCCGATCTGAAGGTCGGCAAGCTCGGCCTGTGCCTGGGCAAGGGCGGCTTCTGCCTGCGCGACGGCGATCTTCGCATCAGCGTCTTCCATAAGCGCGATCGGCTTGCCGGGCTCGGCGCGGTCGCCGCGCTTCACCGCGATAGAACGCACCTGCGCCACCTCGATCGGCGCCAGCAGAACATAGTCGCCCTCGACATAGCCGACGGCCAGCGGCGCTTCGCCCGCGCAGGACGAAAACAGCGAGGCGGCGAGAGGGATGGCGCAAAGAAAGCTCATGGCTTCCTGCCTTTCCGGGAGTTCAGGATTGCATCGAGATTATGCCCGGCGACCGTCGCGATCTTGGCCGCGTCGGCCTGGCCGATTTCGCTCCAGCCCATACGCCGCTTCACGGCCTCGCGGCCGATGCGGAAATAGACGACCTGCCCAATAAGCGTGAAGACGACGAGCTTGGTTTCTTGGCTCTCGGCGGCTTCGCCGGTGGCAGCCTCCCACATCGCGCAGAGCCGCTTGTGGGTCGGTTCGAACACGCCGCTATAGATGCGGTCGAGTGCGGCTGTCGGATGGGCAAGTTCGCGCAGCAGGAACTGCACGATCTCGCCAGCCTCGGGCTGCACGACGACGAAAGCGACCATGCGCTCGAGTGCCGCCCGAAGCTGCGCGTGTGCGGCCTCCGGCGTGATCTTCGCCCCGCCAGCAAGCTCGAAATTGCCCAGCGCCTGGCCGGCAATGCCCTGGATGGTCGCGACGATATAGTCCGCCGCTGCCGTCCTCAGCCCCTCCTTGCCGCCGAAGTGATAGGCGATGGAGCCGATATTGGCATTGGCCTGGGCGGCGATCTCGCGCGTCGACGTGCCCTCGAAGCCCTTGGCCCCGAAAAGCGTCAGCGCTGCGCGAATGAGCGCGGTCCGCGTCTGCTCAGCGGAGGGAGACGATGCTGCCTGCGTGTTTGTTAAGCTCGGTTTCCTGATCATGCCTCATAGTTTAATCAATCGAATGATTAAAGTCAATACGGCTTGCCCCGGAGGGCCGGGTAGGCTTTATTCTCGCGCCATGGCCAAGGAAATCGAACGCAAATTCCTGGTGACTGGCGAAGGCTGGCGTGCCTTGGCCGAGGCCGCCGTTTCGATGCGCCAGTTCTATCTCGATGCCGAGCCGGATCGCTCCGTGCGCGTGCGCATCCGCGAGGGTGCGGCGCTGCTCACGCTCAAATTCGGTGTCCATGCGCGCGTCCGCGACGAGTTCGAATATGCGATCCCGCTGGCGGATGCGGAGGAAATGCTGGACTTTGCCGTCGGATGCGTCGTGGAAAAAACGCGCTACAATGTCCGCCATGGCGGGCATCTTTACGAAGTCGATGTCTTTGGCGGCGATCTGACCGGGCTGGTCATGGCGGAGCTCGAAACGCCGGAGGATGTCCCGAATAGTGCGCTGCCCGCCTGGCTTGGCCGCGAAGTGACCGGGCAAACGGAATTCTACAACGCTTCGCTGGCGCTGCACGGCCGGCCGGGAGAGGTTGCATGAACTTTCGCATCGATCCGCGCCTGCCGCTCACCGCCGAGATACGGCGCATCGCTACCGAGGAAATCGGCACGGCGATGGCGGATCTTGCGGCCGCTCGCACCGAACCGGAGGTCAAGCTTCACCAGTCGCGCCGCCGCTTCAAGCGATTGCGCGCGCTGTTCCGGCTGGTGCGGGATGCGGACGAGGATTTCTGCCGCAGCGAAAATGCCCGCTATCGCGATCTTGGCCGCAGCCTGGCCGGCGCGCGCGAGGCAACGGCCCTGATCGAAACGATCGACCGCCTGATCAGGGCGTTTCCGCAGGACACGGCCTATAACGCGCTTGCCGGCCCGCGCGGTGTTCTCGTTGCGCGCCGCGCTGCGAACTCCACCAATGGCGCCGGGCTGGAGGCCGATATCGACGAGGCGCTCGCCGACTGCGAACGCGGGCGCATGGCCCTTGGCACCTTCGTGCTGCCATACGAACCGGAGGCTGCCGCCGATCTGCTTGCCGACGGTGCCCGCAAGGCCATGCGGCAGGCGTCGCGTGCGCTCGAGAAGGCACAAAAGCACGGCGCGCCTGAAGACTTTCATGAACTGCGCAAATGCGTGAAGACGCATTGGATGCATCTTCAGCTGCTGCATGCCTTCTGGCCGCGCCCGCTGAAACCACGCCGCAAGGCGGTAGATGAACTCGGCGAGCGGCTTGGCGAACTTAACGACCTTTTCGTGCTGCGCCGGCTGATCGACGAAGAGGGCAAGGCGCTGGGCAATGGGCGGGAACTGGCGCTGCTGCGCCGGCTGATCAAGCGCTCCGAAAAGGCGCTGAAGAAGGAGGCCCTGCGCGAGGCCGAGCGGCTTTTCGACGATGCGCCGAACAAGACTGCCCGCCGGATCGTCAAGAACTACCAGGCCGGGGCTGACGAAGAGCGCCCTGCGACAGACCAATGACAGCCCCGAGGGACACGCTGCTTGACCGCATTGGTCATTGGCTCGCTGGCCGGCTGCAGCAGGAATCGTCTGGCTACCAGCCCTATACGCCGTCCGATCCCGAAACGCTGCGCCGTGTTCTGGAGCCCGGCGATATCCTTCTCATCGAGGGCAACCAGCGCATTTCGGCCGTCATCAAATACCTCACCCAGTCGACCTGGTCGCATTCGGCCTTCTATGTCGGTGATGCGCTGCCTGAACCCGAGGATGGCTCGGAGCGGCCACGCCTGATCGAGGTCAATCTCGGCGAGGGCTGCGTGGCGGTACCGCTGTCGAAATACCGCACCTACAACACCCGCATCTGCCGTGCCCGCGGGCTGACGCCGGATGACCGCAACAAGGTCGTGTCCTTCATGATCTCGCGGCTCGGCCTGAAATATGACCTGAGGAACATCACCGACATGCTGCGCTATTTCATGCCGACGCCGCCGATACCGGTGCGCTGGCGCCGCCGCCTGATCGCCTTCGGTTCGGGCGACCCGACCCGCGCCATATGCTCGTCGATGATCGCCGAAGCCTACGGCCAGATCCGCTATCCGATCCTGCCGGAAATCACCCGCGCGCCCGGCCGCGCCTCGGCGCAATCGACCTATATGCGCCAGGAAATCCTGCACATCCGCCACCACTCGCTCTACACCCCGCGCGACTTCGACCTGTCGCCCTATTTCCAGATCGTCAAGCCGACGCTGGAATATGGTTTTGACTACAAGACAGTGACCTGGGGGGATGAGCCGCGGCCGGTGGAGGAAGAACCGGCGGCGGCTTTGGAGGCGAACCGCCGGGACATTACCGCCGCGAAATTGCCGTAGCGCTTAAGCCTTCACCTTCGCCATTGCCGGATCATAAAGCGGCTTGAGATGGATGCGCGCCTTGGTCCGCTCCATGGCCACCACCAGTTCATAATCGCCGCTGGTCAAAAATTCGTCGCTGACGCCGTCGACATTGCGGACATAGCCGTAGCCGACCGGTTTGCCGAGCGTGTAGCCGAAGCCGCCGCTCGAGAGATAGCCGACCGGCTCGCCGTTGCGCAGAATGGTTTCGCGGCCGAGCAGCACCACGTCCGGGTCATCGACCGTGAACCCGGCGAAGCGCTTCGTCAGCGGGGCGCCGCTCAGCCCTTCCAGTGCGCGCCGGCCAAGGAAATCGGTGTTTTTCATCAGCTTCACCGCCCAGCCCAGCCCGGCCTCCTGCGGTGTGTCGTTGGGCGTGATGTCCGCTCCCCAGGCGCGGTAGCCTTTTTCCAGGCGCAGCGATTCCAGCGCGCGATAGCCGACCGGGCGGATGCCGTGGGGCTTACCCGCCGCCATCAGCGCGTCGAAGATTTCACCGGCAGCGCCTATCGGCACATGCAGTTCCCAGCCGAGTTCACCGACATAGGTGACGCGCAAGGCGCGAACCGTGTGGCCGGCAATAACGATCTCGCGAACATGGCCGAAGGGGAAGGCGGTGTTGCAAACATCTGCGTCCGTCACCGCCGAGAGAACGTCCCGCGCCCGCGGCCCCATCAGCGACAGCGTGCCGAAATCCTCGGTCACGTCGGTCAGTGTCACATCGAAGCCGGCGGGGATGTGGTCGCTGATCCACGACAGGTCATGCGTGCGGAAGCCGGTGCCGGTGACGATGTAGAACTTCTCATCGGCAAGCCGCGCCACGACGATATCGGCCTCGATGCCGCCGCGCGTGTTGAGAAGCTGGGTGTAGGTCAGCCGCCCGACCGGCTTGTTGACATCGTTGGCGCAGATCCAGTCCAGCGCCTTCAGCGCATCAGGCCCGCTCATCTCGTATTTGGCGAAGGACGACTGGTCGAAGATGCCGACCGCCTCGCGCACATGGCGGTGCTCGTCGCCCACCGGCTCGAACCAGTTTTGCCGGCCCATGGAGTAGATATCCTTGGGCTCGATGCCCGCCGGTGCGAACCAGTTCGGTCGCTCCCAGCCGAGTTTCGAGCCGAAGACGGCGCGATGCTTCTTCAGCCGCTCATAGAGCGGCGAGACGATGCGCGGCCGGCCGGACTGATATTCCTCATGCGGAAAGCCGATCGTGTAGTGCTTGCCATAGGCCTCCAACGTGCGATCCGACACCCATTGCCGGTCGCGGTGCAGGCCGGAGAAGCGGCGGATGTCGACGGTCCACAGATCGAGCGGCGCCTCGCCATCGACCGCCCACTGCGCCAGCACCCAGCCCGCGCCGCCGCCCGAGGCGATGCCGAAGGCGTTGAAGCCGGCGCCGACGAACATGTTGGAACATTCCGGCGCGACGCCGAGGATGAAATTGCCGTCCGGCGTAAAGCTTTCCGGCCCGTTGATCATCTGCTTGACGCCAACCTTCTCCAGCGCCGGCACGCGGGCGATGGCCTGCGTCATATGCTGCTCGAAATGGTCGAAATCGTCATCGAACAGGCGGAATTCCCAGTCGTTCGGCACGTCTCCCGTCGTCCAGCCCTGCGGGTTCGGCTCGTAGCCGCCCATCACGAGGCCGCCGACCTCTTCCTTGAAATAGGTCAGCCGGTCGGGGTCGCGGATCGTCGGTGCGTCGGTGGAAAGCCCGTCGATCTTCTCGGTGATGATATACTGGTGCTTTACCGGCTGCAGCGGCACGTTTATGCCGGCCATAGCGCCCACCTGCCGCGCCCACTGGCCGGCGCAGTTCACCACCTTTTCGCAGGCGATGTCGCCCTTGTTCGTCTTCACCGCGGTGATGCGGCCATCCTTCATCTCGAAGCCGGTGACGCGCACCTCCTCGAAAAGCTTGGCGCCATGCATGCGCGCGCCCTTGGCCAGCGACTGCGTGATGTCCGAAGGGCTGGCCTGGCCGTCGGTTGGCAGCCAGCTCGCGCCGACGAGATCGGAGGTCTCCATCAGCGGCCACATGCGCTTGACCTCCTCGGGCGAGACCAGATGCATCTCCATGCCGAAGCTTTTGGCCGTGGTTGCCAGCCGCTTGAACTCGGTCCAGCGGTCCTGGTTGGTGGCGAGCCGCAGGCAGCCGGTCATCTTCCAGCCGGTGGCAAGCCCGGTTTCCTCGTCCAGCCGCTTGTAGAGGTCGACGGAATATTTGAGCACGCGCGTGATCGAGGCCGACGAGCGCAACTGCCCGACCAGACCCGCCGCATGCCAGGTCGAGCCGGAGGTAAGCCTGCCTTGCTCCAGAAGCACCACATCGGCCTTGTGGTCGCGCGCCAGATGGTAGGCTGTCGAGCAGCCGATGATGCCACCGCCGATGACGACGAGCTGGGCATGGGATGGCAAGGTCATGATGCGGTCTTTCCATATGTCATGCGGTAGTGTTCGAGGGCGGCGTCGAGCCGTTCGAGGTTTTCAGCGGTATAGGCGACGTAGTCCGCGCCGGGCGCGGTCAGGTGCAGTTCCGAAACCATGCTCCACATCGCCTCGCGCAGCAGCGAGGCGCATTGCATGGCGGCGTGCGCGCGGCGCAGCGGAATGTTCGGCGCATGGCCGAAATAGGCGCCAAGCAGGTCTTCCGATTCCTGCTCCGACATGCCGGCATTGGAGGCCACGCCGGCAAGATCGAACATGGCGGTGTTGAAACCGGCATATTCGAAGTCGATGAGCCAAAGCCTGTTGCCGTCGTCGAGAAAATTGGCCGGCAGCAGGTCGTTGTGACCGAACACCACCGGCAGTGCCAGTTGCGCGCGCTCCAGTTCGTCGGCCAGCGCGACATAGGAGGGCAGCTCTGCCGTCATGCGGCTGCCGCCGGCTTCGAGCGTGCGGGCATAGTCGCGAATGACGTGGAACACCCAGAACATGAAGCCGGCACCGGAGATATGCTTCGGCATCTCTTCGTGGAAGTGCCGCGCCAGCTCGGCGATGCGGATGCGGTTCTCGCGCACATCGTCCGGCCCGAAGGTTTTTGCGCCGAGATAAGCGGTAACCATCGCGCCCGGCTCGGCATATTGCAGTTCAGGCGCAAAGCCCGCCTCGAATGCGGCGCGCGCGGTCATGATCTCGCGCTCGCGGTAGACGTGGTGGAACGGATAATCCTTGCCGAAGCGCACGACATGTTTTCCGGCAGCGTCTGAGACCAGAAAATTCTCATTGCTCAGCCCGCCATTCAGCGGCTCGATGGCGATGCTGCCATTCCAGCAGGGCAGGGCGCGGATGCGGTCTTCGGTGGAGGTCATGTGGTTTGGCCTCCAGCCGGCGAACCCGCAAAGATACCCCCACCCCTAACCCCTCCCCACAAGGGGGAGGGGAATATCGACGCCGAGCCCTTTCGCTTCCTGCAGGCAATAGTCAGCGCAGGAAGATTCCCCTCCCCCTTGTGGGGAGGGGTTAGGGGTGGGGGTATGAGGCTGACCAATCGAGACATCATCACACCAACCCCAGCCTTATCTTTGCGCGCGCCGCCCCCGCAGAAATCAGCCGATCGGCGATGATCGCGATGAAGGCGACGGCAAACCCTGCCACCAGCCCGCGCCCGGTATCGGCCTTGGTCAGCGCGATATAGACCTCCTGACCGAGATCGCGCGTGCCGACCAATGCGGTGATCACCAGCATCGACAGCGCGAACATGATCGTCTGGTTCAATCCCAGCATGATTTCCGGCAGTGCCAGCTTCAGCTTGATCTTGGTGAGGATCTGGAACGGCGTGCAGCCCATCGCGCGTCCGGCCTCGATCAGGCGCGGGTCGACCTTCATCAGGCCGTGCACGGTGTAGCGGATCGCCGGCGCGATCGAATAGGCGACGACCGCGATCATGGCGGTGAAATCGCCGACGCGAAACAGCATCACCGCCGGCATCAGGTAGACGAAGGACGGCAGCGTCTGCAGCGTGTCGATGATGACGCGCACCCAGCTCCACAGCCGCGCCCGCTCGGCTGCCAATATGCCGATCGGAATGCCGAGAAGGGCTGCGAAGATCACCGAGATGCCGCAGAGATAGGTGGTGATCATCGCCTTTTCCCACTGGCCGGTGGCGGCAATGAGGAAGGCGAGCACGCCGACGATGGCGGCGAGCTTCAGACCGCCGAGCCGCCAGCCGGCGAAGGCGAGAATGCAGGTCACGCCGAGCCAGGGCAGGCCGCCGAGCAGGCGCTTGAACGGTATCAGTATGTTGAGCAGGACGGCGTTCTTGACCGCTTCGAAGGTGTCGAAGAAGTTGACGTTGATCCAGCCGACCACATTCGACCAGAACGATCCGGTCGAGAGTTTCAGCGCATCGGGGTAGGTCTGCACAGCAGGCAGGATAAGCCCGGCGACTCCAGTGACGAGGACCACCGCGACGGCAGCGAACGTATAGGGATGGCGGGCGACGAAGCCTCCAGTGGCCGCAGGCGCGACCGGTGCGCCGGCGCGCGCGGCATAGGCCTGGCTCAGCCGGTCGAGCGCGATTGCAAGGGCGACGATGGCCAGGCCCGCTTCCAATCCCGCGCCGATATCGAGGCGCCGAAGTGCTGCCAGCACGTCGAAGCCGAGGCCGCCGGCGCCGATCATCGAGGCGATGATGACCATGTTGAGCGACAGCATGATCACCTGGTTGACGCCGACCATCAGGCTGTCCTTGGCCGACGGCACCAACACCCGCCATGTCATCTGCCGGCGGGTGCAGCCGATCATGTTGCCGAGATCGCGGAATTCGGACGGCACCGCGCGCAGCGCCATCACGGTGATGCGCGTCATCGGCGGCATGGCGTAGATCAGCGTCGCGACGATCGCCGCCGTCGGCCCGAAGCCGAACAGGAACAGGATCGGTACCAGATAGGCAAAGACCGGAATCGTCTGCATCAGGTCGAGAACGGGCGTCAGCGCCGTCTCGAAACGCGGCCAGCGATAGGCGGCGATGCCGAGCAGCAGCCCGCCGACGACGCCGAGCGGCACGGCGACGAGGATCGACGCCAGCGTCACCATGGCGCTCTGCCATTGGCCGAAGACGGCGAGGAAGCCGAAACAGATGGCGACGATGGTGGCCAGCCTGCGCCCGCCGGCATGGTAGCCGATCAGCGTGACGACAGTGATGACTCCGACCCATGAGAGCGGCGGCAGGATTTGCACCGCGCTCGAGCCCTGGCCGGAGAGAAAGCCGGTGGCAAGCAGGCTGAGCGCCAGCCGGTAGGGCAGGTTGACGATGTCGGCGATGAACCGGGTCAGGTCGGTGAAGGTGAAGAAGCCGAAGCTCGCCTCGTTGACCAGCCATTTCATCGCATCGCTGATCCAGCGCGCCAGCGGAATCTGCCACGCTTTTGGATAGTCGAAAGCCCATTTCGAGATCGGCTGGCCGAATTGCCAAAGGGCGATAAAGACAGCACCGGCAGCCAGCCACGCAATCGACATTATGCCGCCATCCATGCGCGGAGCGATAGTGCGTTGGCTGGCGTTGATGGTCGGGGTGCTCATGAGACACCCATCGGCGGAATGTGCGAGGTCGTGTTACCCCCACCCCTAACCCCTCCCCACAAGGGGGAGGGGAACTCTGCCCCGTGCCGGTGGTGAGTCGGCTCGGCGTGGATTGTGGCGTCCCCCTCCCCCTTGCGGGGAGGGGCTAGGGGTGGGGGTGCGCATCGTAGGGCTGTAACGAGCAGATGGCATGAGGATCGATACAATCGAAGCATCTTCATCCCCGCATCATCAGTTCGACGACATCGTCGCGATGCAGCACACCGACCGGCTTGCCGGCGCTGTCGACCACGCCAATCCGATCGACATTGGCGAAGATGGGGGCAGCTTCGGCGATCGTTGCCCGCTCGCGCACGGTAGCACCCGTGCCGGCGGCGGAGTTGGCGGCGCGCATGATGGAGCCGACCTTGACCACCTTTGCCTTGGGCACGTTGCGGGTGAATTCCGCGACATAGGGTGTTGCCGGGTTGAGCACGATGTCTTCCGGCGTGCCGGCCTGGACGATGGCGCCGTCTTTCATGATGGCGATGCGGTCGGCCAGCCTTATCGCTTCGTCGAAATCATGGGTGATGAAGACGATCGTCTTCTTGAGCACAGATTGCAGGCGCATGAACTCGTCCTGCATCTCGCGCCGGATCAGCGGGTCGAGCGCAGAAAACGGCTCGTCGAGGAACCACAGTTCCGGCTCCACAGACAGGGATCGCGCGATGCCGACGCGCTGCTGCTGGCCGCCGGAAAGCTCGCGCGGAAAGAAATTCTCCTTGCCCGAGAGCCCGACCAGATCGATCATTTTCTTCGCCCGCGCCTCGCGCGTCCCGCGGTCGACACCCTGCACTTCGAGGGGGAAGGCGACGTTGGCCAGCACGGTCAGGTGCGGCAGCAGCGCAAAATGCTGGAACACCATGCCCATCTGGTGACGGCGAATCTCGATCATGCGGCTTTCGCTCGCCGCCAGCAGGTTTTCGCCGTTGAACAGGATTTCGCCGGACGTCGGCTCCACCAGCCGCGACAGGCAGCGTACCAGCGTCGACTTGCCGGAGCCGGACAGCCCCATGATGACGAAGATTTCGCCCGCATGGACTTCCAGATTGACGTCGCGCACCGCCCCGACCAGCCCGGCCTTGCCAAGGCTTGCCAGCGATGTGTCGGCATTTTTTGCGTTCAGAAATTCCCCGGCGCCGGCACCAAAAACCTTCCAGACATTACGACAGATGAGTTTTGGTTCCGATGCGGTCATCATCCGTCCGGTTTGGGATGTCTGTGAAAGCAAAAAAAACCCGCCGCACGAGGGCGGCGGGCAGGGGCAATTTCTATCCTATTTCTTGATCCACTCCGACCAGCGGGGCTCGTTGGCGCCTATCCACTCGGCAACCACGTCATCCACCTTCTTGCCGTCGAGGTCGACCTTGGTGATCATCTGGCCCATCTCGTCATTGTCGAGCGTGAAGGCCTTTATCGCCTTGTGGGCGCCCGGCCATTTGTCCTTCACGCCGGCCCAGCCGACCTTCCAGATTTCGCCATGCGGCTTGCCGCAATCATATTGAGCGTCGGGGTTCGATCCCCATTTCGGGTCGGTGTAGCACTCCTTCGTATATTCCGGGAATTCGATCCACTCGCCCTTGTATTTGGCCGGCGCCCAGTGCGGCGCGTAGATCCAGAGCAGGATCGGCGCCTTGCGCTGATAGGCGCTTTCGAGCTCGGCAAAGAGTGCCGCGTCCGTGCCGGCATGTATGACTTCGAAAGGCAGGTCGAGCGCCTCGACGCGTTCGTCGTCAAACCCGCCCCAGGTCACCGGTCCGCCGAGGTAGCGACCCTTGGGTGCGGTTTCGGCGGTTGAGAAGGCCTCGGCGCATTTCTCGTCCTTCAGCGCTTCCCAGTTGGGCAGGCCCGGGCACTTTTCCTTCATGTAGTCCGGAAACCACCACTCTTCCTTGGCCTTCATGCCGGTCGGGCCGAAATTCTCGACCTTCCCGGTGGCGGTCGCGGCGTCCATGGCGTCGCGGCCGGTGGTTTCCCACATTTCCATTGCGACATCGAGATCGCCCGTCTCGAGCCCGGCAAACTGGGCCAGATAATCGGCCTGCACGTAGTCGACGCTGTAGCCTGCTTTCTTCAGCACCTCGCCCATGATCTGGGTGGTGATGAGCTGTCCGGTCCAGTCATGCAGCGTCAGTTTGATCGGATCGGTCGACTCCTGGGCCCCCGCCCACTGCGACGATGAGAGGAGGGCAGCCGCCGATAGCGCTAACGCGCCGAACGCGGAACTGATGGTGCGGGTGCCCAATGGCATGCTGACCCTCCTGCTCACCGTTTTGGTATTCGTTTTATGTGCCCGAAGCTGCGGTTGCCTGTGTTTCTCAGCCGGCTTCAGGTCTGTTCCCTGAGGATGAGTGTCACGCAACGTAAGGTGGCTGTCAACGGAAATTTGTGGTCTTTTGTGTTTTTTTGACCGGGTTAAGGTAAGCTAGTTGTAAAATGCCACATAATTGCTTAAAAAGCGGTCATAGATGATGGCATCTGATACGGCGATCCATGAACCATTCAAAACGGCACAGCGAGATACTGCGGATTATTCAGGAAGAGGGCACGATCAGCGTCGCCGAGCTTGCTGAAAAGCTCGGCGTGTCGCTGGAGACGATACGGCGCGATGTGAAGCCGATGACCAGCGAAGGCACGGTCATCAAGATGCATGGCGCCATCGGCCTGCCCACTTTGGTCGGCGAGGCGCCCTTCGAGCGCCGCATGCGTGACAACGCCGAGGCCAAGCGGGCGATCGCGCAGCTGGTCGCCGCCACCATCCGCGACGGCGAGTCGATCATGCTCGATACCGGCACGACGACGAGCTATCTCGCCCGCGAGCTTCTCGGCCATCGCCGGCTGACCGTGGTGACGAATTCGTCCGACATCGCCCGCACGCTGGCGACCGTCAACGGCAACAAGGTCTATATGGCCGGCGGGGAGCTGCGCAGCGATTCAGGTGCGGCCTTCGGCGTCTCGGCCATCGAGTTCGTCAGCCGCTTCAGCGTCAACCACGCCGTCATTTCGACCGGTGCCATCGATGCCCAGATGGGCGTGATGGACTACGATCTCGAGGAAGCCGAATTCGCCCGCATGGTGCTGTCGCGCGCCACGCGAACCATCGTGATTACCGACCACACCAAGTTCGGCCGGCAGGGTCTCGTTCAGGTCTGCGGCTTCTCCGGCTTCGGCGAACTGGCGACGGACCGTATGCCGCCGCGCGAAATCGTCGCCGCGCTCAACACCGCCGGCACGCGCCTCAGGATCGCCGGCGACCATCGCGAAGTGGCCTGAGCCAACTACCCGAAAATCAGCGACTGGTGGGCCGCCACCCCGGCCCAGGTGCCGTTTGCGACGGCAAAGGCCACATTATGCGGCTCGCGCGCGGCATCGCCGGCGGCGTAGACGCCTTGCACCGTCGTCTGCTGGCGCTCGTCGACCTTGATGACCGGCCCGAAAAAGCCATCGACGAATTCGCAGCCCAGTTGTTCCGCCAGCGGGCTCACCATGCAGGTGCGCGGGGCGGTGAAAAGTGCCTTGATCTTTTGGGTGCTGCCGTCGTCAAGCCTGAGGAGAAGGCCGCTGGCGCTGTCGCCCTCGACATGGATCACACTGGCAGGCTCGACCACCACATTGCGTGTTCTCAACGCCTGCAGCTGTTCCGCATTCGGCACGAAAACGCCGTTTGTGAACAACGTCACATCGCCCCAATCGGCAATCATCTGCGCCTGATGAATGGCCATGGGTCCGGTCGCAAGAACCCCGAGAGCGCCGCCGGCCACCTCATAGCCATGGCAATAGGGGCAGTGCAGCACCGTCTTGCCCCATTGCTCGGCAAGGCCGGGAATGTCCGGCAGCGTGTCGCGCACGCCGGTGGCCAGGATCAGCCGTGACGCTTCGAAGGCTTCGCCGCTGCCGATGCCGATGCGAAGACCGGAATCAGTCGCTTCCGCTTTTTCAGCCAGACCATCGACGATCTCTGCCGTCGGGTAGGCAAGAAGCTGCCTGCGTGCGTCTCCAAGGATTTCAGCCGGCGCTCGCCCGTCCTGTCCGAGAAAACCGTGCGAATGCTCGGCGAAACGGTTACGCGGCAGGCCGGCGTCGATAACCAGAACCCGCCGCCGCGCCCGCGCGATCTGCGTGGCTGCGGCCAGTCCGGCAAAGCTTCCGCCAACGATGATGATGTCATACGGCATGTTCGGTCACTCCAAGTGCGGCATAGCGGCGGCGGAAATCGGCGGCGATGTCGGCAAGCGTCACGCGGGCGAGCTTTTGCAGAAGCAGGCGTTCCGCCTCGGCGCGAAAATCGTCGAGCACCGCAATCACCGCCTGCTCGACAAGGCAGCCGGGGGTTTCCGGCTCAGTGCTGAAGGGCAGCAGCGTCTCGCCAAGTGCCGTGCAGATCTCGGCCAGCGAGATCGTCTCAGGCGCCCGCGCAAGCTGCCAGCCGCCGCCATGGCCGCGCGCCGAGGCGACGATGCCGGCTTCGCGCAGGCCGGCGATGGTGCGGCGCACGACGACCGGATTGGTGTGGATGAAGGAGGCGAGCTGCTCGGAGGTTTGAATGCCCTCCCGCGCCTCGGCCATGTGGACGAGGATGTGCAGGGTCGAGGAAAGTTTGCTGTTTCGTTTCATGTAACTTACTTAGTTACGAATCGAAACGATGTCAAACACAAGCTCTGGAATGCTTTGTCTCAGGCTGTCTTGGGTTCGGCGGCCGGTGAAAAGATCATGCGGAAGCAAGCGCCGGCGGTTTTCGCCACGAGTTCGATGCGGCCGCCATGCAGCTGCATGATTTCCTGCACGAGATTGAGGCCGAGGCCGGCGCCATAGTTCTGCGGGCGGGCGCGGTAGAACGGCTCGAATATCCTTTCCCGCTCGGCTTCCGGAACGCCTTGGCCTTCGTCGGACACTTCGACGGTGGCGGGCGCATTTACGCACACCGTGATCTTGCCGGCATTGCATCCATGCTCGATGGCGTTTTGCACCAGATTGGTCACGGCGCGTTCGATCGCCGTTTGATCGCCATTCGTGAAAAGCGCTTTCGCAGCCGGCTCGAACGACACCTCGTAGCCGGCCGCGAATGCCATTGGTGCGAGGTCTACGACCACGCTGCGCGTCGTCTCGACCAGATCGACGGGCTTGAAACACTTGGCCTGCTGCCGGTCCAGGCGCTGCAGGTCGAGAAGCTGGTCGGTCAGCGTCGACAGGCGCGCGGTATCCTGCAGCAGCCGGGCCCGCTCCGGCGTTGCCGGCAGCGAGGAGATGCGTGTGTTGAGGATGGCAACGGGCGTGCGCAATTCGTGGGCGGCATCGGTCAGGAAGCGCTTGTGACGCTCATAGCCCTTGTCGAGCCGCGCCAGCGCGGCATTGACTGCATTGACCAGCGGCACCACCTCCAGCGGCACGTCCTTGACCGGCAGCTGCACACCGCGCTTGTCGATGTCGATCCGCTCGGCTGCTGCGGCCGCTTCCCCCAGGCCCGTAAGGGCGCCGCGAATGACCCAGGGCGTCGCCAGAAGGGTTGCCAGCGCCATCAGGCCGGTCAGCGGCAAAATCGCCTTGAGGAAAAAATGCGGTACAGCGGTAAGCAGGCGCAGCAGCGAAAGATCGCCTTGCGTGCCGGTCATGATGCGCACATCGCCGGCAGCCGTTTGGGCCCATTTGGTCACCGCGGCCGGCGGACCGTCCTTGGTCGGACTGAGCCGGGCATCGCTGACGAGATCGAGCATTCCGGCCAGTGGCGCGAACCCGGCCGGAACCGAGCCCTCCGAAAGCTGGCGTCCTTGCCCATCGCGGATGATGAACCAGAGATCGGGTACTTTCGTGCGCAGCTTGGCCAGCTCATGCGTCGGTTTCAGCACCAGATTGCCTCCGGCATCGCGGGCGACGGCATCTTTCAGCACGTCGAACGTGCCGTTCTCGTATTTTTCAGGAATGAAGCCTGCGCCCAGCATCACACTGAATATCAGCAGGATGAGCAGCGTCAGCATGACGCCCTGCAGCAACGCAATGCGCAGAACGAGGCGCCATTTCAGCGAGCAGAGCCAATGGTCTCTCATGACGTCTCGCGCAGCAGATAGCCGACGCCGCGAATGCCGTTGATCGTCACGCCGCCTGCGGCTTCCGAAAGCTTGCGGCGCAGCCGCGAAACATGGGTATCGAGCGCATTGGACTGGATCTCGTCATCGAGGCCGAACACCGATTCCATCAGTGACGAGCGCTGCACCATGCGGCCCGTGCGCCGCATCAGCGCCTCCAGCACCAGCAGTTCGCGCCGTGGCAAGGTAAACGGTTCGCCGCGAATGGAGGCTTCGCGGTGGCCGACATCGAATGCAAGATCGCCGGCGCGCAGCGTCTGCGCCTGCACGGTGGCAGGGCGGCGCAGCAATGCACGCAGCCGTGCCAGAAGTTCCTCGAAGGCAAACGGCTTTGCCAGATAGTCGTCGGCGCCCATATCGAGCCCGGCCACCTTGTCGGCAAGGTCGCCGCGCGCCGTCAGCACCAGAACCGGCGTGGCATTTTTGGTCGCGCGAAGCTTCGGCACCAGCGACAGCCCATCGCCATCCGGCAATTGACGGTCGAGCAGGATGGCGTCGTAGGTGTCGGTGGCGACGAAGCCCTCCGCGGCGGCGAGCGAGCCGGCATGATCCATAACCATGTCATGCCGCTTCAACGCGCTGCGCAGGGCCGAAACCATCTCCGGCTCGTCTTCGACCAGCAAAATGCGCATTCAACTTCCTTGCGAAGGCAATGTCCCGCCCGGCTATCCCGTCAACATTGCAGAAACATTGCGAAGTTGAAATGGCGATGCACCTTCCGCAGGCCAGCATTTTTTCATGAGGCTCGTTCCCGCGCAATGCCGGTGTAATCCTCCCGTCGCAAACAGCCCTCATTAAAGCTGGCGGTCGATTCGCCTGCTGCCGACATGTGGATTGAGGGTCGATATGCCTGCGAGTGATACTTTGTCCTTTCTCATGGCCTGGGCTGCGGCGCCATTGCGGGTCGCTTCGGTCACGCCGTCGAGCCCCAGCCTCGCGGCGCTGATGACGCGCGAGATAAATGCCGACACCGGACAGGTTCTTGAACTCGGGCCCGGCACGGGCCCTTTCACACGGGCACTGCTGGCGCGTGGCGTGAAGGAGGAGAACCTCACTTTGATCGAGGCAGGATCCGACTTCGCCAGCATGCTCAGGCACCGCTTCCCCGACGCGCGCGTCTTCGAGATGGATGCTGTGGGCTTGCGCCATCTGGCCCTGTTCGAGGGGCCGGTTTTGGGCGCTGCAATCAGCGGCTTGCCCTTCCTGTCGATACCGCCGCGCAAGACGCAGTCTATCCTAGAAGGCGTTTTCGCCAATCTTCGCCCCGGTGGTGCGCTTTACCAGTTCACCTATAGCTGGCGCTGTCCGATCGAGCAGACGATGCTTGATCGTCTCGACCTCGAGGCGACCCGCATCGGCCACACCTTTCGAAACTTCCCCCCGGCGGCTGTCTACCGTATAAGCCGGATTGAGACCGCTAACAGATATGATTGGCGCATCCGATGATCGGACCTGTAGCGACGATGCTCGGCCTTGGGCTTCTCGGCGCCGGCGTTCTCGCCTTCACTGAAAAGATACTGCCCGTGCCGCCCTCGCATGTGCTGCTGCTGTTCCTCGGCATGACGGCAGCACCGAACAGCGAAACCCTCGCCTCGCTGTTGCTGATCACCGCGCTCGGCTCCACCGTCGGCTCGATGTTCTGGTACGGCATGGGCCGCTGGCTGGGGTCGGACCGGGCAGGCCGGCTTGTCGAGCGCTTCGGCAAATATCTTTTTCTGCCCAAGGCGACCTATCAGCGGCTGGCGCAGGCCTATCGCGGCAACCAGTTTCGCGTGACACTTCTGGCCCAGCTCGTGCCTACGGTGCGCATCTATCTCGCCATTCCTGCCGGTGCATGGCGGCTTGCGGGCATGCCGTTCGTAGTCGCCACCTTCTGCGGTACCCTGGTCTGGAATGCCGCCTTTCTGGGCGCCGGCTATCTCATGCGCGATGCCGGGCAGGACCCGGTGACGATCGGCTTCCGCATCGTTGCGGTCGTCCTCGTGCTGGAGGCGGCATTCCTGGCCGCGCTGCGCTACGGCGCCGTTGGCCGCATCCGCGCGTTGCAGCGCGCTGTAGCCTTTCGGCGACGGGGACGCTGAGCGGCTCTTCCCATTCCTGCAGCGCGCGTGTTTATTCGCGCCATGGCATTCACCATCAGGCAGTTGCAGTTCTTCGTCGCGGTCGCCGAGCAGGGCACGGTTTCCGGTGCTGCGCAGAACCTTTCCATCTCGCAATCGGCAGTCACCGAGGCGATCAAGGATCTTGAGCGCGACCTCGGCGTCGAGCTTTTTGAGCGCCATCCGCGCGGACTGAACATCACCCACAAGGGCCATCAGTTCCTGCGCCATGCCACCAAGATTCTGGCTGACGTGTCCGACGCCCGCCGCACCTTTTCCGACGACAAGGAGCGCGCGACGGGCAGGCTTCAGCTCGGCGTCACATCGCTGGTCGCCGGCTATGTGCTGTCCGACCTGCTTGCCCGCTACCGCCGCGCCTTTCCCTCGATCGACGTGTCGGCCATCGAGGACAATGGCGACTATCTCGAGCATCTGCTGGTCGGCGGTGAATTGGATGTCGCCGTCATGGTCATCTCCAACCTGCGCGACCGCATGGCGCTGCAGGCCGAAATCCTCGAAGTCTCGCCTTACCGCCTGTGGCTGCCGCTCGGCCATCATCTGGCCAGCGCCGACATCATCGGCATCAACGACATCGTCAGCGAGCCGCTGATCATGCTCACCGTCGACGAAATCGAGGAGAACACCGGCAAGCTGCTGGTGGCCCTCGGTGCGCGCCCGCATGTCGCCTTCCGCACGCGCTCTGTGGAAGCGGTGCGCAGCCTCGTCGCCACCGGTGCCGGCGTGGCGCTGCTGCCCGATCTGGTCTACCGGCCCTGGTCGCTGGAAGGCGACCGCATCGAGTCGCGCGATATCTCCGGTTCGCTGCCGGTCGTGCAGGTCGGCATGGTCTGGCGGCGCGGCTCGAGCTTGCCGCAGGCAGCCCGCGATTTCATCGGCGTGGCCCAGTCGCAGCGGCAAACACGGCAAAGACCGTAACCTATCGGAAAAACCGATATCGTGTTTCTGATAAATCCGTTTGCGAATGCTCCGGATTCAGATCACCTTTCATTTCAGGGATCAACGTCGCCACCCAGAGCGGCCCCTTCAAATGGGAGAAAGTTCATGAAATCTTTTCTGAAGACATGCACCGCCCTGACCATGGCGCTGAGCTTTTCCGGCCAGGCGATGGCGCAGGAGATGCTGAAGGAAATCGGCAAGGGCGAAGGCCAGGTCAACATCATCGCATGGCCCGGCTATATCGAGCGCGGCGAAACCGACAAGGCCTATGACTGGGTCTCGGACTTCGAGAAATCTTCCGGCTGCAAGGTCAACGTCAAGACCGCCGCCACCTCCGACGAAATGGTCGCGCTGATGAACGAGGGCGGCTTCGACCTCGTCACCGCCTCGGGCGACGCCTCGCTGCGCCTGGTCGCCGGCAAGCGCGTGCAGCCGGTCAATGTCGATCTCATCAAGAGCTGGGGAACCGTCGACGAGCGTTTGCAGAACGCACCGTGGTTCACCGTCGACAAGGTCCATTACGGCGTGCCCTACCAGTGGGGGCCGAACGTGCTGATGTATAACACCGACGTCTTCAAGGAAGCGCCCAAGAGCTGGAACGTCGTCTTCGAGGCGATGGATTTCCCCGATGGCAAGCCAAACAAGGGCCGCGTCCAGGCCTATGACGGGCCGATCCACATCGCCGATGCCGCCAACTACCTGATGGCGCACAAGCCCGATCTCGGCATCAAGGACCCCTACGAACTCAATGAAGACCAGTACAAGGCAGCCCTCGACCTGCTGCGCGTCCAGCGCACGCTGGCCGGCCGCTACTGGCACGACGCCATGATCCAGGTGGACGATTTCAAGAACGAAGGCGTCGTCGCCTCCGGCTCGTGGCCGTTCCAGGTCAACCTGCTCAAGTCGGAAAAGCAGCCGATCGCCTCGACCATACCGGAAGAGGGCGCCACCGGCTGGGCCGACACCACCATGATGCATGTCGATGCCGCCAATCCCAACTGCGCCTATATGTGGATGGAGCATTCGCTCTCGCCCAAGGTGCAGGGCGATCTCGCCGCCTGGTTCGGCTCCAACCCGGCCGTCCCGGCTGCCTGCAAGGGCAATGAACTGCTCACCGACGAAGGCTGCAAGACCAACGGCTTCGAGGATTTCGCCAAGATCAAGTTCTGGAAGACCCCCGTCGCCAAATGCGCCAGCCAGGGCGAATGCGTGCCCTACTACCGCTGGGTGTCGGACTATATCGGCGTGATCGGCGGACGGTGAGCAGTTAACTTCCGGCGCTTGCGCCGCCCCTCACCTGCCTGCCGGCAATCCTCTCCCCGTATAGTGACGGGGATAGGAAGGCTGGCCGCGACGCTGACGCTTCTTCCTTCTCCCCGTTCACGGGGAGAAGGTGGCCCGAAGGGTCGGATGAGGGGCAGCGCCGACCTCAGCAATCGGCGATCGGGCCGTATCGATCCCGACTGAGCACCTTTGGACATCGACCCCATGACCACAGCCGTCTCCTTCGAAAAAGTCTCCCGCCACTTCGGCGCCGTGCGCGCCGTCGATGCGGTCGACCTCGATATCCGGCCCGGCGAGTTCTTTGCCATGCTCGGCCCGTCGGGTTCGGGCAAGACCACCTGCCTGCGCCTGATCGCCGGCTTCGAGCAGCCGACGGCGGGTTCTATTTCCATCTTCGGCGAGCGCGCCGAGGGCGTCCCGCCCTATCGCCGCAACGTCAACACGGTGTTTCAGGACTACGCGCTGTTCCCGCATCTCAACGTGCTCGACAACGTCGCTTATGGGCTGATGGTCAAAGGCGTGGGCCGCACGGAGCGTGCCAAACAGGCAGAAGACGCCTTGAAGCTCGTGCAGCTTCCCGGCTATGGCGCGCGCCGCCCGAGCCAGCTTTCCGGCGGCCAGCGTCAGCGCGTGGCGCTGGCGCGCGCGCTGGTCAACAAGCCGCGCGTGCTGCTGCTCGACGAGCCGCTCGGCGCGCTCGATCTCAAGCTGCGCGAAAACATGCAGGAGGAGCTCAAGCTGCTCCAGCGCGCGCTTGGCATTACCTTCGTCTTCGTCACCCACGATCAGGGCGAGGCGCTGTCCATGGCCGACCGCGTTGCCGTATTCAACGATGGCCGCATCATGCAGATCGGCACGCCGCAGGATATCTACGAGCGGCCGCAATCGCGCTTCGTCGCCGATTTCGTCGGCTCCTCCAACGTGCTGTCGCCCGATTTCGTCGCCCGCCATGGCGGCAAACGCCGCTGGGCGAGCCTGCGGCCGGAAAAGATCAGGCTGGGCGAAAAAGCAGGGCAGGGCGTGTCCGGCACCGTGCGCGCGCGCAGCTTTCTCGGCGCCACCAACCGGCTCACCGTCGATGCCGAAGGCACCCGCCTGCATGTCATAACGCCCGCCGGCCAGCCCGTGCCGGAAGACGGCGCCGATGTCTCGCTCGTCTGGCTGCCGGCCGATCTTCATTTGATGGACGAGCCGGCATGAGCGCAGCCGCACACACCCGCACCGCGTCATCCTGGAAGCCGCTTGAAGCGAAGCGAAAAGAGGCTATCCGGGACCCATTCAGCAGCGGTCTTCTGCCAAACGGCGTTCCGGAATGGGTCCCGGCTCGCGGTCGCTCCGCTTCCTTGGCCATGATGACGTCTCGGTTGGGGCAGCCCAAGCGCCGGCGTTGGAGGGATGCGGGATGAATACGTCCACCGCCCTTCAGGCCCATACAGCGCCGGTCATCCTGCCCAGCCGCGGCGGTATTGCGGGCGCGTTGTCGGATATCTTCTGGCGCAAGCCGAAACTGCTTCTGCTCTTGATGCTGACGCCGCCGCTTCTGTGGCTCGGCGTCGTCTATCTTGGCTCGCTGTTTGCGCTGCTGTTGCAGAGCTTCTTTTCGATCGATGATTTTTCTGGGCTCATCAACCGCGAATTCACGCTGAAGACCTATGGCGAGCTGCTGCGTCCCGCCAATTTCGACATCATCGTCCGCACGGTGACGATGGCCGCCTGCGTCACGCTGGCCTCGGCGGTCGTCGCCTTTCCCATCGGCTATTTTGCGGCGCGTTATGCCCGCGGCAAATGGAAGGCGCTGTTTTATCTCGGCATCATGCTGCCGCTGTGGTCCAGCTATCTGGTCAAGATCTATGCCTGGAAACTCATCCTCGCCAAGGAAGGCATTCTCACCTGGCTGTTCGCCAAGCTGCATCTGTCGTGGCTGCTCGATGCGTGGCTGTCTCTGCCTTATGTCGGCGGAAATTCGCTGTCGGTTTCCTTCACCGGCACCTTCATCGTCTTCGTCTATGTCTGGCTGCCCTTCATGATCCTGCCGATACAGGCAGCCCTCGAGCGCGTGCCGGGCAATCTGGTAGAAGCCTCGTCCGATCTCGGCGCAACCCCCGGCCAGACCTTCCGCAACGTGCTGTTTCCGCTGGCCCTGCCGGGCATCGTCGCCGGCTCCATCTTCACCTTCTCGCTGACGCTGGGCGATTACATCATCCCGCAGATCATCGGCACGTCGCGGCTGTTCATCGGGCAGGCGGTCTATGCCCAGCAGGGCACGGCGGGCAACATTCCATTGGCTGCTGCATTCACGGTGGTTCCGGTCGTGATCATGGGGCTCTACCTCTGGGCAGCCAAGCGCATGGGAGCCTTCGATGCGCTTTAGTTCTTCGGAGATGACCCCCACCCCTAACCCCTCCCCACAAGGGGGAGGGGGATCTCTCATGCATTCATTCTTGCCGAATTTTTCTTTGTCTGAGTGTGTCCCTGCCGAAGGCGAGGTGGAAAGATTCCCCTCCCCCTTGTGGGGAGGGGTTAGGGGTGGGGGTAAATACGTCAGCATAAGTGCGCGAGGTTCCCATGCGCTCTGACCGCCATCAATCCGCCCCGCTCGGCCTCAAGATCGCCGCCGGCGCAGGCCTGCTGTTCCTGCATCTGCCGATCCTGCTGATCTTCGTCTATGCCTTCACGACGGAGGAAAAGAGCTATCAGTGGCCGCCGCCCGGTCTCACCACGCAATGGCTCGCCGTTGCCTGGAACCGGCCTGATGTGTGGGCAGCCCTTGGCCTGTCGGTCAAGGTCGCGGCGGTGTCGACGGCGATTGCGCTGGTGCTCGGCACGCTGTGTGCCGCCGCCGTCAGCCAGACGAAATTCTTCGGCCGTGAGGTGATCTCGCTGCTGGTCATCCTGCCCATCGCACTGCCCGGCATCATCACCGGCATTGCGCTCCGCTCAGCCTTCAGCCTGGCCGAAATTCCTTTCTCGTTCTGGACGATCATCCTCGGCCACGCCACGTTCTGCGTCGTCGTGGTCTACAACAACGCGGTCGCCCGCTTCCGCCGCACCTCCGGTTCGCTGATCGAGGCGTCGATGGACCTCGGCGCAGACGGCTTCCAGACTTTCCGTCATGTCGTGCTGCCCAATATAGGCACCGCACTTCTGGCCGGCGGCATGCTCGCCTTCGCGCTGTCCTTCGACGAGGTCATCGTCACCACCTTCACCGCCGGCCAGCAGCAGACGCTGCCGATCTGGATGCTGGAGGAACTGGTGCGGCCCCGCCAGCGCCCGGTCACCAATGTCGTGGCCATGGTCGTCGTGCTGGTGACGTTCCTGCCCATCCTTGCCGCCTATTATCTGACCCGCGACGGCGACCAGATAGCGGGTGCGGGGAAGTGAAATGAGTGAATAGGGAGTAGTGAATAGTGAATAGGAAAAAGCAACGCGATCAAACCTATTCACCACTCACTACTCACTACTCGCTCTCTTGAGACACCAATTCAGGGAGAGTTTACATGGACACCGAGATGCTGATCGGTTCGCGCTTCGAAAAGGGCACCGAGACCGAGGAGCCGATCCTCAACCCCAAGACCGGCCAGATCATCCTCAACCTGCCGGAAGCGAGCCAGTCGCAGATCGAGGCGGCGGTTGCCGCCGCCGAGAAGGCTTTCACCGAGTGGTCGCGCACCACGCCGGCGCAGCGCTCCGGCTATCTCCTGAAGATCGCCGACCGCATCGAGGCCGAGGCGGAAAGCTTCGCCAAGCTCGAGGCGCTGAATTGCGGCAAGCCGATCAATGCCGTTCTCAACGACGAAATCCCGGCCATTGTCGATTGCTACCGCTTCTTTGCCGGCGCGGTGCGCTCCATGCCGGGCGTGGTTGCCGGTGAATATCTGCCCGGTCATACGTCCATGGTGCGGCGCGACCCGATCGGCATCGTCGCCTCCATTGCGCCGTGGAACTATCCGCTGATGATGATGGCGTGGAAGCTCGCGCCGGCCATCGGCGGCGGCAACACGGTGGTGTTCAAGCCGTCCGAGCAGACGCCGCTGACGGCACTGAAGCTGGCGAAGATCATGGCCGAGATCCTGCCCGAAGGCGTGGTCAATGTCGTGCTCGGGCGTGGCGAAAGCGTCGGCAATGCGCTGATCAACCACCCCAAGATCAACATGATCTCGATCACCGGCGACGTCGCCACCGGCAAGAAGGTGCTGCAGGCAGCGGCCAAGTCGGTCAAGCGCACGCATCTGGAACTCGGCGGCAAGGCGCCGGTCATCGTCTTTGACGATGCCGATCTGGAAGCTGTTGTGAATGGCTTGCGCGCCTTCGGCTATTACAACGCGGGGCAGGACTGCACCGCCGCCTGCCGCATCTATGCCGGCAAGAAGATCTACGAAAAACTCGTCGCAGACCTGTCCTCGGCCGTCTCGACCATAAAATTCAACCAGCCGGACGACACCGAAAACGAGATCGGCCCGCTCATCTCGAGCCGCCAGCGCGACCGCGTCGCCTCCTTCGTCGAGCGCGCCTCGGAACTGAAGCATGTCGAGATCACCACCGGCGGCAAGCCGGGCGAGGGCGGTGGCTTCTTCTATCAGCCGACCGTGGTTGCCGGCGCCTTGCAGGAAGACGAGATCGTGCGCCGCGAAGTCTTCGGCCCGGTCGTCTCCGTCACCCGCTTCTCCGACGCCGACGAAGCCGTCAACTGGGCCAATGATTCCGACTACGGCCTTGCCTCGTCCGTCTGGACCAAGGACGTCTCGCGCGCCATGGCCACTGCCGCACGGCTGCAATATGGCTGCACCTGGATCAACACCCACTTCATGCTCACCAACGAGATGCCGCATGGCGGGCTGAAGCAGTCCGGCTACGGCAAGGACATGTCGCTCTACGCGCTGGAAGATTATACGGCGGTGCGGCATGTCATGATTGCCCATGGGTGATCGTCATCTCGCTTCCTTTTCGGCGGCGCATTGCCTTTGAGATGACCCCCACCCCTAACCCCTCCCCACAAGGGGGAGGGGACTTTGCTGCAAGGCTGCCCGGCCCCAACCTTCACCGTTCTTGATGGCTAAGGCGACGAGATCGTCCCCCTCCCCCTTGTGGGGAGGGGTTAGGGGTGGGGGTCTTTCCTCCGCTCAGGTCCATCAGAGCACCCATGCGCCCTCTGCCCAAGATTTCGGCCTGCATCATCTGGTCCTACCAGATTTTCCCCGCTAGATTGCTGTTGAACCGCCACCAGAGCGGCCATCGGAGGGGACAAATGAAAATCGGCTTCTGCATGTTCCTGTGGACGACCAACGTCACGGGGAAGCACCAAAAACTGCTGCGCGACATCAAGGCGACCGGCTATGACGGCGTCGAGATCCCGATCTTTGAAGGCACGCCCGACGACTACAGGCGGCTTGGCGAAATGCTCGATCGCATCGGCCTTGAGCGCACCGCCGTTTCGGCCATGGGCGATCCGGCGATGAATCTGATTTCGCCGAGCGCTGCCACTCGCAAGGCCGGGGTAAAATACATGAAATGGGCGATCGATTGCGCCGAGGCGCTGGGTGCGAAAACACTCAGCGGCCCGCTTCATTCCACCCTCGGCCAGTTTTCAGGCGTCGGCCCGACTTCTGCCGAAAAGAAACGCTCGGTCGCCTCGCAGCGCGCCATTGGCGACCATGCGGGCCGGCATGGCGTCACCATCGGGCTGGAGGCTCTGAACCGCTTCGAATGCTATCTCCTGAACACGATGGAAGATCTCTCGGCCCATATCGACGAGATCGGGCACCCCAACATCCGGGCGATGTACGACACCTTTCACGCCAATATCGAGGAGGCCGACCCCATCGGCGCCTATACCAAGCACGTCCGCAACATCGCCCACATCCATATTTCGGAAAACGATCGCGGCGTGCCGGGACGCGGCAATATCCCGTGGAAGAAGACGTTTTCCGCGATCAAGGAGAGCGGTTACGACGGCTGGCTCACCATCGAGGCGTTCGGGCGTGGGTTGAAGGATCTGGCGGCGGCGACGAAAGTCTGGCGCGATTTTGCCGAAAGCCCGGAAGCGGTCTATCGCGAGGGATATGCCCACATCTGGAAAGGCTGGAAGCGGGCATAGGACGACGGCCTCGGCGGGCGGTCAGCCGCTGACGTCGGCATTTGCCTCCGCGGCTTGCGCCGCCGTCACAGGATCGCTTGGCCGCCTGATCTTTTCCGAAGCCGCGATCACCAGTTCGTCCAGCCCTTCGCCGCCACTGTCGAGGACCTCGAACAGATGCCGGCGCATGCGCGGTTCCCAGAACTTGTTGATGTGTTCGGCGGTGCCGGCAAGGCCTTCCTCGCGCGGCTTGGAGTGGAAGAACGTCGCGATCTGATTGGCCATGCGGATCAGCTTGTCGCGCGTGCTGGCCTTGTGTTCTTCAAGCGACATGTCTGGCTGCTCCGGAAATAACGCGGTCTGGATGGGTGAAAATGTCGAAATCGTCGCCGCGCACCAGTGCCACCAGCGTCATGCCGGCCTCGTCGGCGGTGCGGATGGCAAGGGCGGTCGGCGCCGACACGGCGATGATGAAGCGCGCGCCGATCGCCGCCGTCTTCTGCACCATTTCCACCGAAACGCGCGACGTGACGACGACCGCACCCGAAGAACCGTCGATGGCCTTGTGGGCGAGCGCGCCGGCAAGCTTGTCGAGCGCGTTGTGGCGGCCGACATCCTCACGCGCCTTGATAATGCCCTTGCCCGGCACGTAGAAGCCGGCGGCGTGCACCGCGCCGGTCTCGGCGTGCATCGGCTGCACCTTGGAAAGCAGTTTTACCGACTGGACGATATCGTTTTCGCTGAGCGTAAGCGGCGACGCACCGACCTGATCGACCGAGCGCATCGCCTCCTCGATGGATTCGATGCCGCACAGCCCGCAGCCTACCGGTCCGGCCAGCCGCCTGCGCCGCGCCTGGAAGCGCGTATTGGCCTTGTCCTTCAGCTTGATCTGGATGTCGATGCCGGCGCCCTGGTCCTCGACCTCGATCGCCTCGATCTCATCGACTGACGAGATGATGCCTTCGGTCAGCGAAAACCCCAGCGCGAAATCCTCGAAATCCGCCGGGCTTGCCATCATCACCGCATGGGTGGTGCCGGCGAAGGAAAACGCCACCGGCGTTTCCTCCGGCACCATGCGGTTAGCCGCCGCCGTTCCCGCCGCGCGCCGGGCGAGGCGGGAGGTCTGGGTGATTGGTTTGCGGGCCGCAGCCACTGCCTACTCCGCCGCTTCCAGCGTCGCAATCTTGCGCGAGCGCTGCGACAGGTCTTCATACTCCTCCTGCCACTCGGACGGGCCGTTGGACGGCGCCACCTGAACGGCGGTGACCTTGTATTCGGGGCAGTTGGTCGCCCAATCGGAGAAGTCGGTGGTGATGACGTTGGCCTGCGTGTCGGGGTGGTGGAAGGTGGTGTAGACCACACCCGGCGACACGCGGTCGGTGATCAGCGCGCGCAAGGTCGTCTCGCCAGCCCGGCTTTGCAGGCGCACCCAGTCGCCGTCGCGAATGCCGCGGTTCTCGGCATCGTGCGGGTGGACTTCCAGACGGTCCTCCGAATGCCAGACGACATTCTCGGTACGCCGCGTCTGCGCGCCGACATTGTATTGCGACAGGATGCGGCCGGTGGTGAGCAGTAGCGGGAAGCGCGGTCCGGTCTTTTCGTCCGTCGCCACATATTCGGTGCGGATGAACTTGCCCTTGCCGCGCACGAAATGGTCGATATGCATGATCGGCGTGCCTTCCGGTGCCGCTTCGTTGCACGGCCACTGCACCGAGCCCATCTTGTCGAGATAGTCGTAGGAAACCTTGGCGAAGCTCGGCGTCGTCTGCGCGATCTCGTCCATGATTTCCGACGGGTGCTGGTAGTTCCAGTTCAGGCCCATCGCCTGGGCAAGCTTCTGCGTCACTTCCCAGTCGGCAAAGCCGTTCTTCGGCGCCATCACCTTGCGCACGCGGTTGATGCGGCGTTCGGCGTTGGTGAAGGTGCCGTCCTTCTCGAGGAAGGTCGATCCGGGCAGGAAGACGTGGGCGTAGCGTGCCGTCTCGTTCAGGAACAGGTCGTGCACCACCACGCATTCCATGGCGGCGAGGCCGGCCGAGACATGCTTGGTGTCCGGATCGGACTGGAGAATGTCTTCGCCCTGGATGTAGATGCCCTTGAACGTGCCTTCGACGGCGGCGTCCAGCATATTGGGAATGCGCAGGCCCGGCTCGTTGTCGAGCTTCACGCCCCACAGGCTCTCATAGATGTCGCGCACGGCATCGCCCGAGATGTGGCGATAGCCCGGCAGTTCGTGCGGGAACGAGCCCATGTCGCAGGAGCCCTGCACGTTGTTCTGGCCGCGCAGCGGGTTCACGCCGACGCCGCGCCGGCCGATATTGCCGGTCAGCATGGCGAGGTTGGCAATGGCGATGACGGTGGTCGAGCCCTGGCTGTGCTCGGTCACGCCGAGGCCATAATAGATCGCGCCGTTGCCGCCCGTCGCATAAAGCCGGGCCGCTTCGCGGATTTTGTCTGCCGGCACGCCCGACAGCTTTTCCACTTGCTCGGGGCTGTGGCGTTCGTCGGAGACGAAGCCGGCGTAATCCTCGAATTCCGACCAGTCGCAGCGCTCGCGAATGAACTGCTCGTCGAACAGCCCTTCTGTCACGATAACATGCGCCAGCGAGGTGACCACGGCGACATTGGTGCCGGGCTTCAGCGGCAGGTGATAGTCGGCCTTGGCGTGAACCGAATCCACCGTCTCGGTAACGCGCGGATCGAGCACGATCAGCTTGGCACCCTGGCGGATGCGCTTCTTCATGCGCGAGGCGAAGACCGGATGCGCGGCAGAAGGATTGGCGCCGATCACCATGATCACGTCGGAATCTTCGACCGAGTCGAAATCCTGCGTGCCGGCGGAGGTGCCGTAGGTCTGGCCGAGGCCGTAGCCGGTCGGCGAATGGCAGACGCGGGCGCAGGTATCGACGTTGTTGTTGAGGAAGCCCTGGCGGATCAGCTTCTGGACGAGATAGGTTTCCTCGTTGGTGCAGCGCGAGGAGGTGATGCCGCCGATTGCCGTGCGGCCATACTGATACTGCAGGCGGCGGAATTCGTTGGCGGTGTGGGTCAGTGCCTCTTCCCACGACACTTCGCGCCACGGATCGGTGATCTTTTCGCGGATCATCGGGTTGAGGATGCGCTCCTTGTGCGTGGCATAGCCATAGGCGAAGCGGCCCTTCACGCAGCTATGGCCGCGATTGGCCTTGCCGTCCTTGTAGGGCACCATGCGCACCAGCTCGTCGCCGCGCATTTCGGCCTTGAACGAGCAGCCGACGCCGCAATAGGCGCAGGTGGTGACGACCGAATGCTCCGGCTGGCCGATCTGTATGACGCTCTTTTCCGTCAGCGTCGCGGTCGGGCAGGCCTGCACGCAGGCGCCGCAGGAAACGCATTCCGAATCGATGAAGGGCTGGTGCATGCCCGGCGACACGCGGCTGCCGAAGCCGCGGCCTTCGATGGTCAGGGCGAAGGTGCCTTGCACTTCCTCGCAGGCGCGCACGCAGCGCGAGCAGACGATGCATTTCGATGGGTCATAGGTGAAATACGGATTGGATTCGTCCTTCGCCATCCATTTGAAGTTTTCCGCGCCGTCCATCTTCTTGAAGACGTGGTTGTCGCCTTCGTAGCCGTAGCGCACATCGCGCAGGCCGACGACACCGGCTTGCGTCTGCAATTCGCAATCGCCGTTTGCCGCGCAGGTCAGGCAGTCGAGCGGATGGTCGGAGATATAGAGTTCCATCACGCCGCGGCGGATGTCCTTCAGCCGGCCGGTCTGCGTGTGAACCACCATGCCGGGCGCCACTGGCGTCGTGCAGGAGGAGGGGGTGCCGTTGCGGCCCTCGATCTCCACCAGGCAGAGCCGGCAGGAGCCGAAAGCGTCGACCATATCGGTGGCGCAAAGCTTCGGAATGGCAATGCCGGCTTCCATCGAGGCGCGCATGATCGAGGTGCCTTCCGGCACGGTAACGGTGAAGCCGTCGACGGTCAGCGTGATCTGCTTTTCCGATTTCGAGGCCGGGGTGCCGTAGTCGATTTCGTGGACGAGACCCATGATCCTGTCTCCTTATTCGGCTGCTTGAGCGACCGGCGTCGGCCGGAAATCTTCGGGGAAGTGGTTGATCGCGCTCATCACCGGGTAGGGCGTGAAGCCGCCCAGGGCGCAGAGCGAACCGAACTTCATCGTGTTGCAGAGGTCCGTGACCAGCGCGAGGTTCTTCTCGGGCTCGATATTGTGCGCGATCTTGTCGATGGTTTCGACGCCGCGCGTCGAGCCGATGCGGCAGGGTGTGCACTTGCCGCAGGACTCGATGGCGCAGAATTCCATGGCAAAGCGCGCCTGCTTCAGCATGTCGGCGCTGTCGTCGAAAACTGTGATGCCGGCGTGGCCGATCAGGCCATCCTTGGCCGCGAACGCCTCATAGTCGAACGGCGTGTCAAACAGCGAACGCGGGAAATAGGCGCCCAGCGGTCCGCCGACCTGCACCGCCTTGACCGGGCGTCCGGTAACGGTACCGCCACCGATCTCGTCGACGATTTCGCCCAGCGTCAGGCCGAAGGCTGCTTCGAACAACCCGCCATGCTTGGCGTTGCCGGCAATCTGGATCGGGATCGTGCCGCGCGAGCGGCCCATGCCGAAATCCTTGTAGTGCTGCGCGCCGCGATCCATGACGATCGGCACGGAGGCCAGCGAAATCACATTGTTGATGACGGTCGGCTTGCCGAACAGGCCCTGGATCGCCGGCAGTGGCGGCTTGGCGCGCACGATGCCGCGCTTGCCTTCCAGGCTGTTCAGCAGCGAAGTTTCCTCGCCGCAGACATAGGCACCTGCGCCGACGCGGATTTCCATGTCGAAGGCGTTGGGCGAGCCCATCACATTGACGCCGAGCACGCCGGCCTTGCGCGCCACCTCGACGGCCTTCTGCATCGTCGCCACCGCATGCGGATATTCCGAGCGGATATAGACGAAACCCTTGGTCGCACCCGTCGCGATGCCGGCAATCGTCATGCCTTCGATCAGCACGAAGGGATCGCCCTCCATGATCATGCGGTCGGCAAAGGTTGCCGAGTCGCCCTCGTCGGCATTGCAGACGATGTACTTGCGGTCGGCGGTCGTATCGAGAACGGTTTTCCACTTGATGCCGGTCGGGAAGCCGGCGCCACCGCGCCCACGCAGGCCCGAGTCGGTCACCTGCTTGACGACATCGGCAGGCGTCATCGCAATTGCATTCTCCAGACCCTTCAGGCCTCCATGGGTCCTGTAGTCCTCAAGCGACAGCGGGTCGGTGATGCCGCAACGGGCGAAGGTGAGGCGGGTCTGCTTGGCAAGAAATGGGATTTTTTCCGGGTCGCCGAGCGACAGCTTGTGCTCGCCACCGGCGATTAGGCCTGCGCCGAACAGCGAGGCAACGTCCTTGGCCGAGACCGGGCCGTAGGCAACGCGGCCGGCTTCGGTCGCCACTTCCACCATCGGCTCAAGCCAATAGAGGCCGCGCGAACCGTTGCGCACGATTTTTGCGTCAAGCCCGCGCGTTTCGATCTCCTGCGCGACAGCCTTGGCAACCTTCTCGGCGCCGAGCGCCAGCGCGCCGGAATCGCGGGGAATGTAGATAGTGACCGTCACGAGCGTACCTCCTGAACGATCTCTTCGATCTTGTCGGCGTCGAGCCTGCCGATGACTTCGCCGTCGAGCATGGCGGCGGGCGCACAGGCGCAAAGGCCGAGGCAATAGACCGGCTCCAGTGTAACCGAATTGTCCTTCGCCGTCTCGTGGAAGCCGATGCCCAGTGCCTGGCTGATCTGGGCCGCGATGGCGTCGCCGCCCATCGACTGGCAGGCTTCCGCGCGGCACACCTTCAAAACGTGGCGACCGGCCGGATGGTTGCGATAATCATGATAGAAAGTGACGACGCCGTGCACTTCGGCATTGCTGATATTCAGCGCCTTGGCGATGATCGGCAGCGTTTCGGCCGGCACATGACCGAATTCTTCCTGGATCTCGTGCAGGATGGGCAGGAGAGGGCCTTCGAGCGCCTTCATCTCGTCAATGATCGCCGCCGCTCGCGACGCGATCTGGGTACTTGCAGCCTGCATCGACATGCAGCGCCCTCCCTATAAATTTCCTCACTTTAGAACTAATCAAAACGGAAAAGCTCAATCAATAGAGCTCATTCGTTGAACGATAGGAAATTTCTATCAAAGAAGGGAAAGATCGGCCGCCAATATCCGCGCCTGGTGCAGCAGTGCCGAAACCAGCGGCGTGTGCGGTTCGCGATGCGCCGCAACCAGTCCAACGAGATGGCTGGCATCCGGCTCGACGATAGGTATGGCGCGGATCGGCTCGGCGAAGCCGAAGGTCTCGGCAAGGTTGAGCGGCATGATCGAGGACCATTTTCCGGTGCGGATATGCGAAAACAGCACGATCATCGAGTTCGATTCCAGCGTCGGATGCGCTTCCGCGCCGGCCTCGCCGAGATGCTGGTTGATGATGCGCCGGTTCTGCATGTCCGGGGTCAGCAGGCACAGCGGCAGGGCGGACACCTCCGCCCATGTCACGGTCTTGCTTTCGGAAAACGGGTTACCTGCGGCGGTGATGAGCTGGTAGCGCTCCGAATAGAGCGGCACGGTCGCCACGCGCCCCAGCGGCTCGTTGTCGAGATAGCTGATGCCGACATCGATCTCGAAGTTTTCCAGCAAGGTCAGCACCTCGATCGACGTGCGCGACAGGATCGAGAAGGTCACGCCCGGGTGTTTTTCGCGAAACGGCGTGGTCAGGCGTGGCGTCATGGCAAGGGCGGTCGGGATCGCGGCGATCCGCACATGGCCGGCAAGGCCGTGGCGCGCCGCGCGCATCTCCTCGCGCATGGTGCGGGCATCGCCGACGATGCGCCGCGCCCATTCCAGCACGCGGCTGCCTTCCGGCGTCAGGCCTTGAAAGCGCGAGCCGCGCTGCACCAGCATCACGCCCAGCGCTTCCTCGAGCTGCTTGATGCCGGCCGAAAGCGTCGGCTGCGTCACGCCGCATTCTTCCGCCGCACGGCCGAAATGCTGCTGCTTGGCGAGAGCTATGAAGAATTCCAGCTTGTCGATCATGTTCTGCTTTCTCGAAGCAGGCACCGTCCGGTAAAATCGGCCAACAAGCAAGAGCAGGCTTCCTGTATCGTTGCTACTACGTTGACGTAGTTCTCGTTTGTAGTAAAATCGTGAAATGAGGATCGTTCGGCTGAAGCCCTACACTCGCGCGATGGAACGGATGGGGCTGGACGATCCGGCCATGCGGCGCATCGAACTCGATCTCGCGGCGGCACCTGAGGCGCATCCCGTCATCAAGGGCCTGCGCGGCGTTCGAAAGGCTCGCTTCGCGTTGCCCGGAAGAGGCAAGAGCGGCGGCGGGCGGGTCATCTACTATGTCGCCGTCGAAACGGCTATCTATATGATGACGGCCTATCCGAAGAATGAACGCGACGATCTCTCCCCCGATCAGCGCAAGGCGATTCTGGCGGCCATCGACAGTTTGAAAGGAAGTGGGAAATGAGCAGGGTAGGAGCGGATCTCGTCGAAGCCTTTGAGGAGATGGCGGCGCATCTTCGCGGCGAGATTGACGTCGAAAGCTATGAAGTTCCGGCCGATGTTTTGACGCCCGAGAGAATTCGTGAAATTCGCCGCAGAGTGGCGCGCAGCACCAAGGCTTTCGAGGCGGAATTCCACATTTCGGCACGTACGATGGAATCCTACGAGCAAGGCCGCAGGAAGCCCGATGCCGCCATGACAACGCTGTTGCGTATCATTGAAAAAGAACCCGACGCTGCACGCAGGGCGTTGGCTTCCTGAGCCGTCATTTTTCTCGACCGCGCTTTCCGACGAAGTCGATTGCCGTTTTGCGCGCTTGGTTCTGGCCGTGATCTGCATTATCTGAAACGCGACCAAGGACCGAAAAGGGCTGCCATGACCACTGTCACCAAGGAAATCGTTCTCGAACGGCTGAAGACGGTCAACGGCCCGGATTTTTCCGGCGATATCGTCAGCCTTGGTCTCGTTTCCGAGATTTTCATCGCCGACCAGAAGGTCTTCTTCTCCATCACCGTGCCCGCCGCACGGGCCAAGGAGATGGAGCCGCTGCGTGCCGCAGCCGAACGCGTGGTGCGTGCCATTCCCGGCGTTGCCGGCGCCGTTGTCGCGCTGACCGCCGAGAAAAAGGGCGGCGGCATGGAAGCGCCCCCGCCGCCGGCGCGTCCGGCAGCGCCTCGTCCTGTTCCTGCCGCCCCCGCCGCGCCCCGGCCCGCTCCGCAAGCACCCGCGGGCCATCAGCCGGGCAAGCGCGGCGTGCCGGGCATCGAGGCGATCATCGCGGTCGCATCCGGCAAGGGCGGCGTTGGCAAATCGACCACCGCCATCAACATCGCGCTCGGCCTCGCGGCGAACGGGCTGAAGGTCGGCGTGCTCGACGCCGACATCTATGGCCCGTCCATGCCGAAGCTGCTCGATCTCCACGGCCGGCCGCAGACGGTCGACGGCAAGATCCTGAAGCCGATGGAAAAATACGGCCTCAAGGTCATGTCGATGGGTTTCCTCGTCGATGAGGAAACGCCGATGATCTGGCGCGGGCCGATGGTCATGTCGGCACTCACCCAGATGCTGCGCGAGGTCGAATGGGGTCCGCTCGACGTGCTGGTGGTCGACATGCCGCCCGGCACCGGCGACGCGCAGCTCACCATGGCCCAGCAGGTGCCGTTGTCAGGCGCGGTGATCGTCTCGACGCCACAGGACCTAGCGCTGATCGATGCCCGCAAGGGCCTGAACATGTTCAAGAAGGTCGACGTGCCGCTGCTCGGCATCGTCGAGAATATGAGCTACTTCATCGCTCCCGACACCGGCAAACGCTACGACATCTTCGGTCATGGCGGCGCGAGGAAGGAAGCCGAACGCCTCGGCGTCACCTTCCTTGGCGAAGTGCCGCTGCAGATGGAAATCCGCGAAACATCGGACGCCGGCACGCCGGTCGTGGTGTCGAAGCCCGAGGGACCGGAAGCGAAGATCTATCGCGGCATCGCCTCGAAGGTCTGGGAGCGGGTCAACGAAGAACGCGGGGCAGCTGAGGCCGCTGTGCCAAGCATCGTTTTCGAGTAACGCCGGTCGACCCCCACTCCGTCTCGGCTTCGCCGAGCCACCTCTTGGATGTTTGAGTTGCGGTATAGACTGGATTGCCGGGTGGGTAGCAGCCCACCTGGCATCCGGTTGTCGGATCGTCCATCTCGAAG